>CANHPI010000078.1 GCA_947462425.1 Bacteroidota bacterium | reverse complement strand
CCTGGTAGTGTCGCTGTTGTAGATTGTGTATTAATAGTTGAAGGTACTGGTGTGGTCCAGGTATAGTTCATGCCTGCTAATGTGGAATTTAAATCAACTGTTAAGGTTGAACAAGTTAAAACTCCTGATACACTTGCCGTTGTTGTTGGAACAATTGCATTTTGTGAAACGCTTGTTGTAGTTGTAAATAAACATCCAGTAGTTGGATCAACAAGGCTTAAAGTATAAATACCTGCTGCACCACTAGCTGAAGTATTTTGAGAGTTTGCACTTCCAACCAAACCGCCTGATGGTGCAGTCCATGTATAATTCATCCCAGATAATGTGGATGATAGACTAACTGTGGATGATGGTAAACAGGTTAAACTTCCACTTGTACTTGCTGTTGTTATTGGGGCTGTTATATTTTGTGAAACAATCGTTGTGGCTACTGCGGTACAGCCATTTGCTGCTGTTACTGTTACTGTATAGTTTCCTGAGGCATTTACTGTTGGTGTTGATGTTGATCCTCCGCCTGTAATGGATGGGCCTGTCCAAACATATGTGCCACCGCCGCCGCCTGTTAATACTGCTGCCGTGGTTGAACATGTTAAGGTAGTTGTATTACTTGCTGTTGCTGTTGGGGGAGTACTATTTTGTGTTACACTTGCTGTGGCTGCTGCGGTACAACCATTTGCTGCTGTTACCGTTACCGTATAGTTTCCTGGGGCATTTACCGTTGGCGTTGATGTTGATCCTCCGCCTATAATGGAAGGGCCTGTCCAAACATAAGTGCCTCCGCCACCGCCTGTTAATACTGCTGCTGTGTTTAAACATGTTAAGGTAGTTGTATTACTTGCTGCTGCTGTTGGTGGAGTAATATTTTGAACAACGACTTGATTATTCGACGTTGAACAACTATTGGTAGTATTAGTTAATGTAAAATTATAAGTTCCTCCTTGATTTACTGTAATTGTTCCTGTTCCTGTTCCTGAAACAATACCTGGACCAGACCATATATAACTAACCGAACTTACTGTTGAACTTATACTTACTGTTACTAACGTATTGGTGCAAGTTATTGTATTTGTAACAGGATTTATCGTCAATGAAGGTGCACCCGCACTTGGACTAACCTGAACTGTAGATGTTGCCGTGCAACCATTAATTGGATTGGTGGCTGTTAATGTATATACCCCAGCTCCGTTAGCTGATGTACTAAAACTTGTTGTGGAACCTGACACACTTGGACCTATCCATAAAACCGTCGCATTAGTTGGAGTTGTTATACTGCCATTTAATGCAACTGATGTTGACGAACATGTTAATGTTTGATTTGAGCCTGCGCTTAATCCTGTGGGTGTAGTTGTATTTTGTGTAACTGATGCTGTGGTAGAATAAGTGCATCCCGCTGTACTTTGAACATTTAAAGTATATATTCCTGCTGTTCCAGATGCTGATGTAGATTGTGTATTTGTAGAACTAACTGAACCTCCACTCGGTGCTGTCCATGTATAGGTAACTCCTGCTAAGCTCGAATTTAATGTTATTGTTGGGGTTGCACAATTTATCGTGCCTGTTGCACTTGCTGTAGTTGTTGGGATAGGATTTACTGTTATAGTTTGCACTGCTGTATTGGTGCATCCTGCTGCTGATGTGCCAGTTACTGTATAAGATGCTGTCGCCATTGGTGAAAATGCAACACCATTTGTGACTCCACCAGTCCAAGTATAGGTAGAAGCTCCTCCTCCTGTTAAGGCAACTGAATTTCCTGAACATATGGATGTATTTGTAGAATTTGCTGTAACGATAGGGGCTGGATTAACAGTTACGGAAATGGTTTGAGGCGTTCCCAAACAACTATTAGTTGATGTAGGACTCACTGTATAAACTACAGTTTGAGCGACTGTGGTTGTATTACTTAATATATTACTAATTGTACTAGTGCTTTGTGCCGTGGTGCTTTCTCCTATAACATTTGTATTAATTGCTGCAATCCAAGAATAAGTAGATGTAACATCACTTGTTAAAGGGATAGAAACTGTTTGACCGCTACAAATAGTTGCTGTATTTGCACTTGTCATATTAGGCTGAGCGCAGCATAATAAAGTAGCTGTTGAAATTGCAGAAATATCAACCATACAACCAACACTAGACCAAGCGCCAAATTCTCCATCCGCATATGTTTTTATAGTAACTCCACAATCAGTTAACCCTGTTGTACAGTTACCAGTTGGCCCAGCAATAAGATTAAAACATAAAGTGTAATCAAAAGTGTTTGTGCCACATGCTGGGAAATTCCCATCACCAAAGGAATTATCAGGATCGGTAGGATCTCCAGTACATGCGCCTGTAACAGGATTATATGAAGATAAAAAATACCAACCGGCGCCCATTGCTGAACCCAATGGCAATGAACCTCCTGACACATTATAAGTAGCTGATCCCGAAGGGAACCAGTTCCATGCGCCAGATGGTGTTCCGGCACAAGCACTCCATGCACATGGTGGTCCTGGCGCGCAAGGCTGTATAACGCCATTAACATTTAGTGGTGTTGTAATATTAACAGGCATACCTTGAGCATTAAACGAAGCGGGATCCCAACAAGTGCCAAAGTTAGGAACTACTGCTCCAAGGTAATTACAATTTATTTGTTGCCAATCCGTTATTGTATAACAAAAACTCACTACCTCACCTGGTTTATATGGTCCTGCTAATGGAGAACCCATTGACGTAGCAGACACAACCAAATTGTTATCGGTGTTACAAGCACTATTATCTGCGTTTTGTGATATACATAGATTAAAACTTCCCTGGTCACCAGTAGCATCAGAAACAGCAATATAATAAGTTGTATTAGGAGACACAACAAGTGAAGTAGTTGTAGCACTACCGGCAACTCCTTCAACACAACTATTTATAGTATACGGCCCAAAACAAAAATTTGTATTTGAAAAAAGTGTATACTCCGGATTAGTCATAGTTGCACTTGTCAGGTTAATATTAATTGATGCTGCGGTAGCGCCAGTTGTGAAAGAGTACCAAACTGTGGGATTTGGCATATCTTCGCAATTATTTCCAATAAAATCTAATCCAACTGCAGCTCCGATATTGCAACCTGTTGTGCATATAGAGGTAGCTCCAACCGCATTTAAGGTTATAACCTGAGCCGTAAGACAATCATCATTAGAAGTACATCCAGTTGTTGGTGTGGTAGTTGCATAATTACATAGAGTAAATGGACCGTCAGTACCATTTCCTTGTTTTGAAATAACAGCATAATAAGACGTTCCTGCAGTTAATCCATTAATGGTCACAGCCAAAGGTGAGGCGCCACAGATTGAATTTACAATTGTTTGTGTTCCACAAGCACCAGCAACTAAGATAAATTCTACATTGCCAGCAAAAGGTGCACTTGTTGTGACTGTAGCTGTAAATTGAGTTCCTGTAGAAACAAATGAATACCATACATCATTATGGTTGTTTTGATTTCCACCGCTTTGACAACCAGCTATGGTTGATATGTTGTCAGACGAACCAACTGTTGTTCCGTTTACACACGGATTACCAAGATTAAGGGCCGTAGCACCTGCACAATTATCATTTAATGGCACTTGGGCTATTGAAATAATTGATAAAAAAGTGAAAATAAATAATATGCTATTTAAAAGTAAAGATTTATTCATAGTAAATTATTTTAAAATATATAAAGATTTAAAAGGTACAAATCTTAACTCTTTAATTGAGTTTTTGGAATATATAAAAACATCTAAAAACTCACTCAACGTAATTGTAACATTTGTGTTTTCTTGTCTATGATTTTCTATAATTTGAAATGTTTCTGTAGTAAACAAAAAATTACTTTTTTGTTTTACAATAAACTGATATGTTCCATCAAAATTTTCAATTTTAGGGAAATGAAAATTATCATTAGTGTTTGTTTTTGGCTCTAATTCAGCGACATATCCTGAAGCGTAAGCTGCCTTTGTTTGTGCGTTTAAATTAAACGCAAAAAACATTGAAACGATTAAAGTAAACTGCACGGAGAGTTTTTTCATTTGTTTAAAGTTTTAAAACCATAATTATTCATTTCTTAATTTCATTTATAGTAATAATAATAAAAAAAATCCAAAAAATCATTAACCTGTAGGATTCCGCTATTTTGGATTATTATAAAAATATAAATTTATATAAATCAAATCCTATTTTAAAGCTGTTCACTCATTCAAATGCATGTTTCTCTCAATGTCAAGTCACAAATTATAAATTATATGTAAAGAAAAATTTTAATAGCTATAAATAACTAAAGGAATAACTGTGTATTTTGCTTAAATTTAACCGAATATTTTTGTGCTGAAAAAATTTAAAAACACATTCACTCTTCTATTAAAAATACTTATCGGTATTTTAAGTTTTTGGATTATTTATATTCGCTTAGCTAGTATTCCTGAATTAAAAGAACAATGCTTATTTTGGTTTAGTGAACCTGTTATGTATTACACAATCATAGTTGTTTTATTATTAATGCCAGTAAATTGGGGAATTGAAAGCTATAAATGGAAAATAATTACAACTCAAGTTGAATCAATATCATATTCAACCTCTTTAAAATCAATATTTTCAGGAATTTGTGTTGGCAATATTGCTCCTGGAAGAGCGTTAGAATTTTTAGCTAAAATTGTTTTCTTTAAACCGAAAAGCAGGCCGATTGTAACAATACTACACTTTATCAATGGCATGTTTCAAATGCTCATTACTGTAACTGTTGGCGTAATATCTATTGCATATAAACTTAATCAAAGTAGTCAATCTTCAACTTTTATTTATGGAGCATTAATTGCAGGGCTTTGCATGATTTTGTTTTTTTGTTGGGCAATTTTTAATGTCTCTTATATTCAACAAAAGTTAAGTTTTATTAAATGGTTTCGTAAAATAGATGGGGCAAAAAATATTCAATTTTCAAAATCACTTATTTTAAAACTAATTTCACTTTCAATTATCAGGTACTTAGTTTTTACAACACAATTCTATTTAATTTATAATGCCTTAGCGCCTCAAAACAACATCTTACACATATTTTTGAGCATCGCTGCTTATTTTATGCTCACTAGTCTTATTCCTATGATTAGCTTTATTGAACCCGCTATTAGAGCTGCCATTGCTTTATTTGTTTTTAATAACACAGGAGATAATACAATTATTGTTGTTTTATCGTCAACTTTTGTTTGGATTATTAATGTAGTTGTTCCAAGTTCTATTGGTTATATTATCATACTAAAAGAAAAAATAGATTTCAAATCTGCACGTGCTAATTGAGTTATATATATTTGCAATTATAATTGTGGTATATGGTACATTTACCACTTTGGCAATTATTGGTTTCGGCAAATTAAATGAAATTTTAGAAGAGGAACCTACTGTAGCGCCTTTTATTTCAATAGTGATATCTGCCAGAAACGAAGCTGATAATATTGAAGTATGTCTACAACAAATTATAAAGCAAAAATTTGCTTCACAAAATTTCGAAATAATTTTAATAGATGATGCTTCAGAAGATGCTACTTATGATATTGCTGTTAATGTTTTAAAAAATTCCATTATATCTCATCAACTTATAAAACAACATTCACATAAAGGTAAAAAACAAAATATTTCTGAAGCCATTAAAATTGCTAAAGGTTCAATTATTATTACTTCCGATGCAGATGTAGTTTACAGAAATTCCTATTGGCTATTAACTATATCAAATTATTTTAAAAACTACTCGCCAAACATGCTCATTATGCCTATTGATTTTGAAAATCATTCTGGTTTTTTAGCAAATTTTCAAATAATAGAAAATCTGGCACTAACTGCAATAACAGCAGGCTATTGTGGAATAAAAAAACCTTTTATGTGTAATGGTGCCAATTTAGCTTTTAAAAAAAGTGCGTATAATTTAGTTTCCGGATACGATTCACACCTTCACATTTCATCTGGAGAAGATATTTTTTTAATGGAAGAAATAAAAAAAGCAGATCCAAATTCTATTCATTACGGTTTAATAAGGTCTCTAATCGTAAAAACAAAAACTTTACACACCATTAAAAGTTTGTTTCAGCAACGAATCCGTTGGGCATACAAAGCTAAATACAATTCAAATAACTTAAATTTATTTGCGAGTTTTATCATTTTGGCTACAAATTTATTGTTTGTCGCTTTAATTTTGGCAATTATTAAAGAGTCTGTTATTATTCCTTATTTATCAATATTTGTATTTGCAAAGTTTGTTTTTGATTTTTTGTTACTATTTTTAGCTTCAAATTTTTTGGGTCGTACAAAAATTATTTGGTGGCTAATTCCTTTTGGTTTTATATATTGGATATATGCTATTATCGTTGGAATTTGCTCTTTATTTGTAAAGCCCTATTGGAAAGGAAAAAAAATTAATTAATTGTTATTTAAAAAAAAACATACCGATTATTCTTCAGAATCTCTTTCTGTGCAAACATGGCGACGCTTTAAACGTAATCATTTAGCTATGTTTGGCTTGTTATTAATCATAATTGCTTCTTCTATTTCAATTTTAGGTTTTTTAATTACCCCCGATTCAACACCTTATGCAAACGACCAAAAACCAGAATTGCATATTAAAAAACCTGGGTTTAAAACCCAAATGGTGTTATTAAAAAAAAATGAGCTGTCACATAAGTCAACTATTTTTAATAAAATGATTTTTGGTGAGGTAAGTGATTTCACATTTATTCCTACTTATTCGTATTCATTTAAAGGATTTGATATTATTATTGAGGAATATACTGGTAATGAACCAAATAATGGAAACAAAATAGCCTACAACATGGCAGATGTTCTTTATGATGTTAATAATAACTTTCCTACTAAAAATGATAGCGTTTTAAATAATATAGAATTTTACCAATTAAGTACCGGCAAAAAACTGACATTAAGTGTAACTGATTTAAAAAAAGCAATTATTGAAAATAATATTAAGGATAAAAGATATGTTTTAGGAACAGACCTAGCCGGTAGAGATTTATTAAGCCGCTTAATGATTGGCACTCGCATATCTTTATCTGTAGGTTTTATTTCTGTTATTATATCTATTTTTATTGGAATTCTATTAGGCGCCTTAGCTGGATATTATAGAGGGTGGCTTGACGATGTAATTATGTGGTTAATTAATGTGGTTTGGTCAATCCCAACATTGCTATTAGTTATTGCTATTACATTAGTATTAGGAAAAGGTATTTTACAAGTTTTTATTGCTGTTGGTTTAACCATGTGGGTGGATGTGGCTCGTTTAATACGTGGACAAATATTAAGCATACGCGAAAAAGAATTTGTAGAAGCAGGAAGGGCTTTAGGATTTAAAAATAGGCGAATTATTTTAGCCCATATTTTACCAAATGTAATGGGCCCTGTAATTGTAATTGCTGCATCAAATTTTGCTGCCGCTATTTTAACGGAAGCAGGATTAAGTTTTTTAGGGATTGGCGCGCAACCACCCACTCCTTCATGGGGAGAAATGATTAATGCGCATCGTGGTTACGTTTTAGTAGATGCTGCCTATTTAGCCTTTACACCGGGATTAGCAATTATGATTTTAGTTTTAGCATTTATGCTAGTTGGAAATGGATTGAGAGACGCCTTAGACTCAAAATCTGTCGATAGTAAACCCTTAATGGGGCATTAATGTCTATTAAATTAAAAATAATAGACTTTTTATCCTGAAAAAATATTATTTTTACTACCAAAATAATTTACATGAAAAATCTCTTTGCTTTATTTTTTATATTATCTGTTTCATTTTCGTCTGCACAAATCTCAAAGTATTTAAGGAAAGGATCTAATGCTTTAGGGAGAAATCAAACAGAAAAAGCAAAAAACAACTACCTTAAAGCATACAATATTGATAAAACTAGTTATGAAGCAAATGTTGCTATGGGCTATGTATTAGTCGAATATTTTTCAAGATATGAAGAAGCGCTTCCCTACTTGGAAAGAGCATATAATACATCTCCAATTGATACTTTTCCAGATTTATTATATGCACTTGCCAAATGCTATCAGCATAATGGTGAATTTGAAAAAGCTTATGGCTTATTTAATAATTTAGTAGTAAGAACCACTAAAGATAAAGAAGAAGATAAGTTATATATCTTGGATTTAAAAAAACAAACAGAGGATTGCTTATTTGCTGAAAAAAATAAAACTGTTATTTATAACAAAAATATATACGTTGGAAATTTAGGTTCAAAAATAAATACAAATGCGCCAGAATATGTTCCTGTTATTAATGATGATAATCAATTGTTTTTTACCTCACGAAGAAAAGACGTAAAAAAAGAAAAACGAAGTAAAATTGATGATAAATACTTTGAAAACGTATATGTTACTAAATTAGATAATGGCAGACCGCAAGCTATTAAAATTTATGAAATTCCTAAAAACGTACTGAAAACAAATACTAAAAAAAGGCATTTATCTATTATTTCTTCTACTGCCGATAGTAAAATAATGTATGTATTTCAAAAAAATAAAATATACGAAATTACAGCAGGCGCTGACAATAAAAAAAAGGTAAAAGCCTTATCAAAAAATGTAAATATTGATTTCTACCAAAATCATGCAGCTCAAAGTAAAGATGGTAAAACTCTTTTCTTTACGAGTGAAGATCCTATAGGATATGGTGGACTAGATATTTATAAAGCGGCTAAAGGGGCTGATGGAAATTGGGGAGTTCCTGAAAATTTAGGGAAAATAATAAATACAGAATACGACGAAGATTCACCGTTTTTATCTGATGATGGGCAAACTTTATATTTCTCATCAAAAGGACACGATGGGTTTGGTAATTATGATATTTATAAAAGTTCATTTAATAATGGAGTTTGGTCAACCCCTGAAAATTTAGGGCAACCAATTAATTCTGCAGGACATGATATTTTTATGATTCAATCTAAAACAAATGAGTTTGGATATTTTGCTTCATATAGAAAGGGCGGACTTGGAGATATGGATATTTACAAAATCACTTATCTTGATAAATTTAATAAAGAGTGTACAGAAAAAAGAAGTTCTCTATTATCTATTAATCCCTCATTGATAGATAAAGAATCTTTTAGTGTAAAATTTGAAACATCCATGCCTAATAATTTAAATGCAATTGCTTATCAATGGACATTTAATAAAGAAAAATTGCCGATGGATGCTTCTCAAATTACTCAAAGTATTTCTTTAACATCACCGGGAGACTCTGTATTTATTAAAGTAATTGCAGGTTGTGATACTTGTATTGAACCGATAGTGCTTTGTAATAATTTAGTTTATAAACTACCTGCAGAGGTAATGCCGATAGTAACAATTGATGAACCGGGTAAAAATCCTTATGATGATAAATTAATTTTATCGTATTTAAATAAATCAAAAATTGCCGCATTAGGATTAAACGTTACACCTATTTACTTTAATTTAAATAAATCTAACATTAATGAGGATGCCATTTCTATATTAAATACAAACATCGATGTTTTGTCTAAACATCCCGAACTGTCTATCTTAATATATGGTTTTGCTGATAGCAGAGGTAAAGAATCTTATAACTTACCACTTTCAAAAAAACGTGCTGATCAAGTAAAAAAATACCTTATCTCTAAAGGTCTAAAAGCAAATCAAATTGAACAAATAAATGGTAAGGGAGAAGATTTTATTTTGAATAAATGTGCAGAAGGTGTTGCGTGTGAAGACTCAGAACATGAAATAAAT
>CANHPI010000077.1 GCA_947462425.1 Bacteroidota bacterium | reverse complement strand
TTTTTTTTGTAGTTGAGGTATTTTTAAATATTGAGGATTATCTGAACGCAGTTTTGAAAGCTGTCCCATTAAATCTTCCTGAGCAAAAGATAAATTCAATAAATTTTCTAAAATCTGACGAAGCGTTTGCATGTCTTCTTCCTGCTCTTCTTTCTCCATCTTATCCATGGCTTGCTGCATTTGCTCCTTCATCTCCTGCATTTTATCAGAAGCTTGTTTTTGAGATTTCGCGGCATTTTTTTTGTTGTTCTGATTTAATTGCTCAGAACTTTTTTCCATCTCTTTACTTATTTCATTTTGTTTTTCTTCCGTTTTGGGTAGTTCGTTTGGTTGTTCAAGAGCCGCATTTTTTTCTTGCATTTCTTTTAAATCCTTTTTTAAATCTTCAAATTGTTTATTTAACTCATCTTGTTTTTTCTCTAAGTCTTTTGAGTTACTAGTTTTTTGTTCTTTGTTATTTGAATCTGTTTTGTTCTCGTCTTTTTTATCTTTATTGTCCTGATTCTCTTTTGTCCCTTCTTTCTCTTTTGTCTCTTTATCTCCTTCTGTCTCTTTTTTTAAAGCATCTTCTTTGTTTTTTAGTTCATCTAATTTATCAATGGCTTGTTGCATTTTTTGTTCCACTTCCATTTGTTTAAATGCTTCTAAAGTTCTGTCCAACTCTTTCTCCATGTCTTTATTGGACAATTTTAATTCCTCAAGTTTTTGTTGTACTTGGTTCTTATCCAATTTATCTAAAAGCTTATTTAACTCATCAAATAATTTTTTCATTTCAGGAGTCATAATGTTTTCAAACAATTGTTCTAATTGTTTTTGTTTTTCTAATAAAGATTCATCGGGAGGTGTAAACTCTTGTTGCTGTTGATTATTAAGTTGATTTTCCTGTTTAGTTTCTTCTATTTTATTCTTAAGCTCATTTTGTTTCTTTAAAATATCTTCGAGTTTTTTCTTTTCATCATAACCCATTTGTTTTTTCTCGGTTAGTTTTTTACTGAGTTCGTTGATGTCTTTTTGTAAATCTTTTGCTTTTTTTATTCCGTCATCTAAATCTTTTTTAATCTCCGAGTTGTTCTTTGTTGTAGCCTCATTTAACTCGTCAATAGTTGGCGCTTTAAATAACATAGTTTGTGTTTTTGCAGATTTAGAACCTGTTACACCATCATTGTCCCACACTTCAAAATAGTATTCTATTTTATCTCCGGGTAAAATATTAAACAGCGAAGCATCTAAAAAATAATAATAAGGTTGAGTAATTTGTTGTTTGTTAACACCCATTATTTGTTCTCCCGATTTAACTTGAGCTTTACCGCTGGAATCTTGAGTGTAATGCGTGTATTTAAAACTTAGGCGAGAAAAGCCATAATCATCTTTAATGGTTCCTGAAAAATAAATATTTTTTGAATTTAATGAATCTGTTTTTTCACTAACATCAATAAGTGGAACTTGATCTGCAATTACATTAATAGCATAATTGACAGAATCTGGATTTTGTTTTAAAAAATGATTCATCGTTTTGATACTATATGATGTGCTTTGCATCATCCTTTTCGAAAACGAAAATTCATCATCATTCGATTTGGAAATATCGACTAACGTATCGGTGAAATTTAAATAAATATTGTCTGTATTTTTTGTGTGAAATACCCATTGCAATTTAGTGCCCTGCGGTATTTGCATGTCGCCCATGTTTGCAACAGTTTCATTTTTTTTGTTTAAATAAGTTGGGTAAGTTAATTGAATATCAAACTTCATCAACATTGGTTTTGGAAGCACTTTTAATTCGTAGGATTTAGAATTAAAACCTGCGGCAGTAAAAATAAAATCTTGGTTTGTTTGAACGTTTTTAAATGTATAAGAATAATTCACATTATCTACTTTTTCCATTTTATGTTCTATTCCTTCTACTTGAATAAACACTTCATTTGGAATTTCATTTCCATTTAGTTTTAGTTCTAAAACATAATCCTGCTGCTGAATAGCCTCTAACGAATTATTATGAATTGTAAATTGAAAAGGTGCCGCTTTCTCAAAATAAGTTTGATGAAAAACAATTCGTTCTGTTCCATCTTTAATGATATTGGGTTTAACAACTAACACCAATAACATTAATATAAGAGGTGGAACGGCAAATTTTAAATATTTTTTATTCTCACTAAGATTAATTGCTGAAGTAAATGGAATTGGCTTTAGCTCTTCCATTTTTTGATTGATACTTGCTGTTAATAAATCATTGGATAAAATAGAACCTGAATGACTTTGTAATTGAAGTGTGTTTAATAATTTATCATTAATAGTATTGAAATGAGTTCCTACAATATTCGCAGCGGTTTCGTATGAAATAATTTCTCCTAGTTTATTTAATTTTAAAGCAGGAATAATAATAAATCTAGTAAGTACAAAGCCACTAAGTCCTAGAAATAAATAAAATAAAACAGTACGAATTGTGGTGTTAAATTCCGCAAAGTATTCGGCAACAACTAAAAATAAAAAACCGGCAACTAATAAGCCACTTGTATATAATAAACCTTTAATGAGTTGGTTTTTGTAATACTTGCGTATAAACTCATCTAATTTTAAAAGTAATATGTTTTTTTCTGATGTCAATTTATAGGTGTTTACACAAATTTAACTAAAACAAGGGAGGATTAAAATAAAAATTCTGTTAAATAAAAATGCGATTTAATATTGTTAAATCGCATTTTAGTTTTTTATATTTATTGGAGTTTTAGCCTGTTTTTACAGATTTCTTTTCTTTTAAAATTTCAATAACTTCATCATAAATTTGTTCTGCTGAAAAACCACACTCTGTATACAATTCATTTGGTTCTCCATGTTCAATAAATCTATCAGGAATACCTAAACGTTTTACCTGAGCGCTGTAACCATTTTCTGACATAAATTCTAAAATAGCGCTACCAACACCACCCATAATAGTTCCATCTTCAATAGTAATTATTTTTTTGTATTTGGCAAATACTTCATGCAACATAGCTTCATCCAAAGGTTTTGCAAAACGTAAATCATAATGAGCGGGATTAATGCCTTCTGTTTCTAATTTTTCAATAGCTTTTACTGCAAAATTTCCTGGGTGACCTAGCGATAAAATTGCAACCTCTTTTCCATCTTTTAATTTGCGACCTTTTCCAATTTCTAATTTTTTAAATGGAGTTTTCCAATTTACCATCACGCCATTACCTCGAGGGTAACGAATACTAAAGACGCCTTTAACTTCATCTAATTGAGCTGTGTACATTAAATTGCGCAACTCTTCTTCATTCATTGGCGCGCTCACAATCATGTTAGGTATACAACGAAAATAAGCTATATCAAAAGCGCCGTGATGTGTTGGTCCATCAGCTCCCGCAATTCCACCCCTGTCTAAACATAATACTACTTTTAAATTTTGTAAAGCCACATCATGCACAACTTGATCATAAGCACGTTGCATAAAAGAAGAGTAAATATTACAAAAAGGTATCATGCCCTGTGTTGCTAAACCAGCGCTAAATGTAACAGCATGTTGTTCAGCAATACCAACATCAAATGCTCTGTCAGGCATAGCTTTCATCATAATGTTTAATGAGCACCCACTTGGCATTGCAGGAGTGATACCCATTATTTTTTTATTTTGTTCAGCTAATTCAACTATAGTATGCCCAAATACATCTTGATATTTAGGAGGCTGAGGATCTTTAGGAACCACTTTAATAATTTCGCCCGTATCCTTATTAAATAATCCTGGGGAGTGCCAAACTGTTTCATTTCCTTCTTCAGAAAATTTATAACCTTTCCCTTTTTTAGTTAATACGTGTAATATTTTTGGACCAGGAATATCTTTTAAATCAGCCATGATTTTGCTTAAACGCACCACATCATGTCCATCAACCGGACCAAAATAACGAAACTTTAAAGATTCAAATAAATTACTTTGTTTAAGTAAGGAAGTTTTAACTGCATTCTCTAACTTGCTGGCAATTTCTTGAGCGTTGGGTCCAAATTTGCTGATTTTACCTAATAATTCCCAAACTTTATCTTTTGTTTTATTGTAGGTATGCGAAGTAGTAATATCGGTTAAATAATCTCTTAAAGCACCAACATTAGGATCAATACTCATACAGTTGTCATTTAGCACTACTAATAAATTACTATTAGAAATACCTGCGTGATTTAATGCTTCAAAAGCTTGACCCGCCGTCATAGACCCATCTCCAATAACTGCAATGTGTTGTTTATCTTTTAAGCCTAAATACTGGCTTGCAACCGCCATGCCTAAAGCACCGCCAATAGATGTTGAGGAGTGACCAACGCCAAAAGTATCGTATTCGCTTTCTGATCGTTTTGGGAAACCACTAATACCTTTGTAAATACGGTTTGTGTGAAAAATATCTCGGCGTCCTGTAATAATTTTATGGCCGTATGCTTGATGACCTACATCCCAAACTAATTGATCGTAAGGCGTATTAAAAACATAATGCAATGCGGTAGTTAATTCAACAACGCCTAATGACGCACCAAAATGTCCACCTTTAACAGATACAATATCAATAATGAATTGACGCAACTCAGAACAGAATTGTTCTAATTCTTCTTCTTTTAGTTTTTTTAAATCGGCAGGCGAATTAACCTTTGCCAATAATTCACCAGGAATAACACCTGAACCTTTAACAATTTCCATTACAACAAATATAAACTATTTTATGAATTGTAAAAACGTGATTTTTAGACTCATATTATGTTTGTATGGTTAACAAACGTTAAACAAAATAGTTTAGATTAAACACATGGAACGCATGTTAAATAGTCCAGATAGCTATCTGGATTCACTGATTTTATTTGAAACAGTTAACTTAGTTGTTTTTGTTATTATTATGATTGAGAAAATTTCTCTAACCTTAACAATCTATGTTATCAGAGTTCTATAAAAAATATATTTCTTTTTCTTGTTTGGAAGTTATTGTTCCAATTTTAGCAAAATATTGATTTTGGGAAGTTAAAAATAGATCCATTTCTTTTTCTTTACAGGAATCAACACTAAACAATAATCCTCCCGAAGTTTGAGGATCACAGTATAAAACAAAATCTAAATCAGTCATGCCATTAATATGTTTAGATTGTGTATTATAATTACGAGTAGTGTTGTCTGGAAAAACAAATTGTTTAGCGTATTCTTTTGCTACTTCTATAACTGGAATGGAATCTTTTTTAATGATTGCCGATAAGTTTGTGTTGGCTAACATTTCTAATAAATGTCCTGCAAATCCAAAGCCTGTAACGTCGGTTATTGCGTTTACATGAGAAAATTTTCCTAATTTTTCTCCGATAGAATTTAGTGTGGTAGTTTGTTCCAATAATAATTGATAATTTTTCTCATCCAAGAAACCGCGTTTTAGTGCGGCACTTAAAATACCTGTACCTAATGGTTTAGTAATATATAAAATGTCATTTTCTTTAATATCATTATTTTTTTTAATGTTTTCTTTTTTTACAATTCCAGTAACTGCAAGGCCAAATAATGGTTCTTGAATATCAACGCTATGTCCGCCTGCTAAGGGAATTCCTGCTTTGGTACAAATTTCCTGAGCACCTTTAATAACTCGTTGCGCTACTGCTGCCGGAATTTTATCTACCGGCCAACCTAAAATAGCCACTGCCATTAATGGTTTTCCGCCCATGGCATAAATATCACTGATAGCATTGCAGGCAGATATTTTTCCAAAATCAAAAGCATCATCAACAATCGGAGTAAAAAAATCTGTTGTACTAATAATGCAATTCCCATCTTCGAGTTCAAATATTGCCGCATCATCTTTTGTTTCATTACCAACTAATAAATTTTTGAAAACAACATCTTGTTTGCAGTCACTTAAAATTTCTTCTAGAACCGCTGGCGCAATTTTACATCCGCACCCTGAAGCTTTGCTATATTGTGTAAGTTTTATTGACATGTTCAATTTAGTGTATCTATAATCTGTTTTACCTTTAATGCATTTACTTCGGCATCAATGGTGTCAGAATCTAATTTAATAATAGGTTGTTTTTTGTTTTTGTAACTAAATTCATACGCTCTATCATAATATAATAATGACAAACGTGCTACGTCCGATAAATTATTATCATCTAAATGTTGTAAGCATAACTTGGTATTTAATGTTCCTAATTGTTGTGATATTTTTACAACACATGATTTTAATGATTCTATATTAACGGTTGTATAATCTTCCACTAATTTTTGTACACGTAGTTCAAAAGGAATTTCAATTTTTATAATGGTTGCTTTTTTCATTTGTAGCCATAAGGCATGTGGCAGTTTATTATAGCCAATTGTTTGAGCTTCATCTTCTAAAACTACATTTTTGGTTTCGTCTAATAACAACAATTCATCAAATACATCGTGTTCAAAAACTTGTTGTGGATTCTGTCGTTGTTCATTAATAGCGCCAAATGCAGAACCTTTGTGGTGTGCCAATCCTTCTAAATCAACTGTTTGTAATGAAAGGGGTTTGAGTTTTTTTAAAATGTCTGTTTTTCCACTCCCAGTTTTTCCGCCTAATAAGATAATTTTACGATTTCTCTCAAAATACTCTAATACATAATTTCTAAAGGCTTTGTAACCTCCTTGCATAATACAAGTGTCTAGTCCTGATGTATTCATAAGCCAAGCAAAGCTATTGCTTCTCATGCCGCCTCTAAAACAATATATAAATGCTTTTTTATTTTTTGATAATGCTTTTACCTGATTAACAAATAATATCATTTTAGGAGATACAATTTCTAGTCCTCTGTTAATAGCGGTGTCTTTACCTTGCTGTTTATATAGTGTTCCAATTTCGGCACGCTCAAAATCTTCAAACAATGGAATATTTATAGCTTTAGGTAGGTGTCCTTTAAAAAACTCTATAGGAGCCCTTACGTCTATAATAAGTTCATTTTTGCTTTTGTTTAAAAATTGAGCAACATTTATTGCATTTACGTTCATTAGCACGAAACTACGCAATTATTGTAGGATTTTTAAGCTAATATATTTTTCTTGTTAAGTAAAGGTTATCATTGTTATTATGTTTAAATCTTACTTGTTTATTGGACAAATAATGAGAAAAGCATTTTTTTTTCTAAAAGTTTTTGTATAATATTGTTCGATGAATTTTTTTAAAATCTTTCCAATTATAATTTTGCTTTTATCCTTAGGAGTTACTATTCCAATGTTCTCTCAAGTAAAGGGTGGTAGAAAAAAAGAGCACCGAAACCAACGAGGTGGTGGATTTAAATTATTTGGGAATAAAAGTAGGGGTAATGCTAATGCGTTTGCAAAAGGGCATCACTCAAAAGGCTTTATTGCTCGTGTATTTAAAGGAAATAAAAATGGAAGTACTTGGGTATATCGCAAGACAAACCCAGGCAAAAAACAAAACAGAGAACAATCAAAGTTATTTTCACGCAATCGCACTAAAGGAAAAAGATTTACTGATGGTATAATAGCACAACAAAATCGAAAACGTACAAAAACTAGAGTTAGAGGAAATGCAACTTTCAGCCATAAAAAACACTAAAATAGTTTTTAATTTTTTTTAATGAGTCCCGTCTATTAAGACGGGATTTTTTATTTTTACATGAATAATTAAATATATGAACGTATTAATTTTAGGATCGGGCGGAAGAGAGCATGCTTTTGCATGGAAATTAGCTCAAAGTAAACAATTAGAAAATTTATACATTGCACCTGGTAATGCTGGAACAGCGCAATGTGGAACAAATGTAAATATTTCCGCAACTGACTTTGATGCGGTTAAAAATTTGGTTTGGGAAAAAAGTATTGATATGGTATTGGTTGGTCCGGAAGATCCATTAGTAAAAGGCATACACGATTATTTTTTACAAGATGAGATTTTAAAAGAAATACCCGTAATTGGACCAATGAAAAATGGTGCTCAGTTAGAGGGGAGTAAAGATTTTAGTAAGCAATTTATGTTTAAACATGGTGTGCCAACTGCCAAATATAAAAGTTTCACAAAAGATAATATCCATGAAGGTGCTGCATTTATTGATTCATTAGAATCTCCGTATGTTTTAAAAGCAGATGGTTTAGCCGCTGGTAAAGGTGTTTTGATTATAGATGATGCCGCAGATGCAAAGCAAGAATTGCAAAATATGATTTTGAATGCAAAGTTTGGTAGTGCAGGAAATACCGTAGTGATAGAAGAATTTTTAAAAGGAATAGAATTATCTGTTTTTGTTTTAACGGATGGTAAATCATATAAAATATTACCTGCAGCTAAAGATTATAAACGTATTGGAGTAGGGGACACTGGTTTAAATACCGGCGGGATGGGAGCTGTGAGCCCCGTGCCATTTGCTGATGAAGTATTTATAAAAAAAGTTGAAGAAAAAATTGTAAAACCAACTATTAATGGATTGTTAAAAGATGGGATTGATTACCGTGGTTTTATTTTTATTGGTTTAATGAATTGTGATGGAGAACCAAGTGTAATTGAATATAATTGCAGGATGGGTGACCCTGAAACGGAAGTAGTAATTCCTCGTATTGAATCGGATTTATTAGATTTATTGCAAGGAGTTGCAACACAAACTTTAAATGAAAAGCAATTTAGTGTAACAACTGATATAGCAACAACGGTAGTTTTAGTGAGTGGTGGTTATCCCGAAGAATATCAAAAAAATAAAGTAGTAACTGGGCTACAAGCCACTCAGGGTAGCCACATATTTCATTCAGGGACTGCTATTAAAAATGATGAAGTGGTTACTAATGGTGGGCGGGTATTTGCTATTACGTCATTTGGTAAAACCATAGAAGAAGCTATTGCAAAAAGTTTTGTTACAGCCCAAACCATTACTTATGAAGGTAAATATTACCGTAATGATATTGGTAAAGATTTAATGAATTGGGGTTATTAGTAAAACGATTCACATTATAACGTTTTCGCGGTTTGCGAAGTAGCGGATTTAGATGCATATACTTTCATTTTAGCACTAATGTTTATTTAAAAACCTAATTTTCAATTTAGCACTAAACCCGCCATTTTGCCAAACTGCTGTTATGCGCTGCCCTTCTTCTCATTGTTTCACTAGTTTAATTGTTCTATTGTCAATTCTAAGGAAATAAAGACCATTTGTTAAGTATGAAAAATCCTGCTGTTCAATATTTTTACCTATCCAAATAACTTGACCAAAATAATTGATAAGAGTAAAAATTTCATTTCCGGTCGTGTTAGTTAGATTGATTTTGTTTGAGAATGGATTTGGGAATGCCTCGATTTTAATATTTGTTTCGTTGAAATTTTCAATATCAGTTGTTAAACAGCTTGTTGTATAATTTTGAAAAAAATGCCACATTAAATATGTTGCACTAAATTGATTACTTACAGTTACTGCTCCTGATGAAAGTCCTCCAGGCCATGAATGCTCTCCGTCATAGCTTACATATTGTTCTATAATTGCATTACAGGAACAATTTGAATATTTAAAATGGTCATATTGGTTTGTGTTGTGAAATAAGGTGTCTTTTAAATTACCGCAAGAATAATTTGTATTTATTATATTAAATATACTGTCTTGAGGTGGAAAATAAGTTCCGGTTGAACCAACTGTTACGCCTCCAAAATATTTTACATTTTGGTCTTGATAAGAATGAAAACTAATTATTGGAATTGACCTTGAAGGATTCCAAGGATAATACATTAGATTACCTGCAACTGGCGCAATAGCGGCAAATCGATTTGTTAGTTGGTTCGCAAGTCGATAACATAGTAATGCACCATTTGAAAAACCAGTTGCATAAACTCGTGTTG
>CANHPI010000076.1 GCA_947462425.1 Bacteroidota bacterium | reverse complement strand
AATCTTATTTTGTATTTGCAATTTTATAAAATTAGATGCATTTTTAGTAGAGGCATCCCTTGATGCACCAAAGACAATATAATCCTTCTCTATTAGAAACTTACACAAATAAGCACCATCTTGGCCAGTACTACCAAATATTAATGCAACTTTTTTATTCATTATTATTTATTAAATTATAAATATTTTTATACTTATTTGAAATTAGTTCAATATCAAAACGTTTGATATTTATTAAGCCTAAAGAGACAATTTCACTTCTAAAATCTTTATCGTTCAAAATTTTTAAAATATGATACTCTATATCCTTTATATCATAAGGATTAACTAGAAATTTATCAGGCAAGCCAGAAATTTCAGGCATAGATGAGATATTACTAGTTAAAACAGGCAATTGTAAAGCCTGGGCTTCAATTATAGGTAATCCAAATCCTTCATATGTAGAAATAAATGATAAAATATCTGCATTCAATAATTCTGTGCGCATCTCAATTTCAGTTAAATTAAAAACATTTGAATATTTAATTTTTGAATTTTTTAAAAAAAATATTTGATCATTATTAAGTTTTCCAATAATTCTAAGCTCACAATCAATATTAGTGACAGCTAGAACATTATTATATAGATTTTTATTTTCAGTTGTGCCAATGTGTAAAATTACAGGAGTAATATTTTTATTTTTTTTTCAATTAAATCATATTGTATAGTTAAGGGATTATATACAACAAAGGTCTTATTTTTAGCAAATGGGAAAAAATCAACTAACTCTTTCATAATAGTGTTAGAGATTACTGTTACATATTGGCTTTTACTAATAGGGATATAATACCAAAAATAATAATATAATATTTTTTTAATGCCACTATTTCTTTTTAAAATAACAAAATCATGAATAGTAAGTATTGTATTTTTTTTCTTTAAAAATAGGGTTACATAATGAACATCACCCGTTATATGGTTTATATCTGTTTGCTTAAGTAAAGTAAATAAAATATTAATAGCCCTGTTAATTAGTCCAACAGAATATTTAGGCAGAATAATTTTATTTACTATGTACATGTTATCTGAAGTAAATAATGGTAAAATTGTATCAAATACTTTTTCTATACTAAAATTTCCATAAGGAAAACTTTTACGATAAAATAAATTTACTTTCATTTTCATGTTTTTTAAAATTAGCTTTTATAATATATGCTAAAATTGAAAAATATACAAGGTTATTTGGGGTGAACCCTTGTGAATCTGCAGAATAAAAAAAAATTAAACCAGTAATTAATTGAAAGGAGTATTTATTTTTATTGTAACTATTTATCAAAAGATAATATAAAAAAACTAAAAAGCTAATAAAACCCAAAAAACCAAAAGAAAATAAAAAAGAGAAAAACACAGAGTCTATAAAAGAAAATCCTCTGGACACATCTGTATTCAAATTTAATTGTCTTAATTCATACATTGGTCCAAATAACATGTTAAAAATGTTATCATTTTTAAATTCAAATAATAAAGTTTCTGTAAAATAATTTAATCTACCTGATGTGAAAATATTAATTATATCTTGATATTTTTGTGGTAAATAATTGGCAAAATATATTGTAAAAGGAGACAAGAATAAAAAAAATGACAGAAAGAATACGAAATACTTATTATAATTATTTTTTATAAAATATGAGAATACATTTATTATTACTACTGATATGAAAATATTAATGGACTGTGCAAGAAATAAAAAAATTAACAATAATAATTTAAAAATTAAATTAGTCGTTTTATTTAAATTATTAGGTAATAAAGTATACGGAGCAAATACAGCAAGTATTGCACTTGCAGTTTGAACAGGATGTGTAAAACCAAAATGAACTCTCGGTCTGCCAAAATAGTCTGAAGGTACAAATCCATATTTTATAATACCAATAATAAAAAATATTAAAGAAATAAGAGAAACGGCTTTTAACCAATGTATAAAATCTATATATTCTAAACTTGTTAAAATTAAAATACCTAAAATTGAAAATATAATAGGGACAGTTGTAGATATAATAAACGAAAAGTTTAAACTTAAAATAGATGCTAAAAATATAGAAGGTAATAAAGCTATTAAAAATAATTGTATAATTTTTTGAAAACGTATATTAAAAATTAATTTTCTATATACAATTGGCAATAAAAAAAATAAATAAATTGTCCTTAATACTCTTTGATTGAATGTTAAATTAACATTTAATTCTGGTTCATTAAAAACAGGATACAACCATAAAAATGCACACAACATTCCAATAAAAAAAATATATTTACTTTTAATATTTTTTTTATACATGTTTTAAATTTAATTCACTTAAAACTTGCAAAGCAATATTAATTGTAGTTTTAGATTTAATCCATTTATAACTATTTTCTTGTAAAATTAAATATTCATCATTAGTTAAATTTGAAACTTGAAAATTCAAATCATTATAGTCTTTATAAATTATGCAATTAGATTTATTTAGACCATGTGGGGCCGACTTAATAAACTTTTTTTCAAGTTCTTTAAAGCACATAACACATCTATTGGCAGCAATTTCATAATGCCTAATACAATCCCATCCTGCCCTCTTAGTTGTAATTGCAAATTTTGAAATTTTTAAATCATTATAATAATCATATTCATTGTCAAAAAGATAATTTATAGAGGATCCCATAATACGATCTCTAACTTCAGGGTCAACAATGTGACTTGCAAAAAGCTTTGTTTTAATCGGAATTGTATTACAAATTTTAGTTTCAGGTATTGAAAAACTAATTTGTCGCAAATTTTTAGGGAATTTCAAAAACTTGATTATAAAATCAGGTAATAATTTATAATAGAGGTAATCTAACATTTCTAATGACCATTCTCTTTTGAAATATAAAAAAAATTTGTGGGCATTGGGTAATAAATTAAAATGAAAATTACGAAAATAATTACCATTATATTTAAATAATGATGGCGTATCTTCTCCATCAACAATAATAGTATTATTAAATTTTAACCAAGGAAATAATTGTGTATATAATCCAAATTGTCTTTGAATAGAAGAAAAAATAATTAAATTATAGTATCCCTCTTTAACTTTTTCAACTATGTTATATCGATCAATTTCAATATCATCTAATAATCCATAACATGTAAAACCTTTTCCATGTAAATTTTTTAAAAAATTAGGATCTAAAGTATTATACATTATATCTGCCTTAGGATAATCTACAACATTTGAGCCAAATAATGTCCTAAAACCGTGGAATAAACTGTCAGATAAATAATCAGATGTACTTGATGTTATGTATAATATTTTAATCATTATAATAAATTATTAAATTATCCGCTTGAAAAAAATCTTTTCTCAATAAAACCAAAAATAATTTTTTATTTAAAAAGTAGGCTTCTTTAAATTTTAATGAAAAAAATGAAATAGATAAGAAAAATATAGATTTTAGAAAAAATTTAAATAATAAATAAAAATAAAATAAAATTGCTTCTACATTGTTTTTATTATTATATAAGTATTTGAATTTACTTTTCAAAGACTGAATCAAGAAATTTATTGACGTTTTTTTTGTCGTCTTACCCCCAAGATGAATTACATTAGAACTTCCTATGTATCTTATTTTAAAATTATTTTTTATAAATTTAAAAGAAAGGTCAAATTCTTCGCAATACATAAAATAACTGTTATCTAAAACATTTCCAATTTGCTCTAATGAATTTTTTCTAATCATACAACAAGCGCCAGGTGCAACACTGATATCAAAAGATTTTATCGAATTTTTATTTTTAAAGCCAGTTAGTTGAAATATTATTGAAAATAAATTTAAATTATATAAGGAATAACATGGCTGTAAAGATTTATCTTCGTTTAGTAAGCATGGTGATGCTATTCCATAATTACTGTTCTTAATTAAGAAAGTATATAATTCAATTATTGAATTATACTCAAATATCAGATCATTATTACACCAAAGAATAAATTCACCTTTTGCTTCTAAAATTCCTTTGTTTGAAGCAGCTGAATATCCCATTCTATTGTCTAATTGTATTATTTTACAATTCTTATATTCATTAACAATAGATGATAAATCTGTAGAATTTGATTTATTATCTATAATTATAGTTTCAAATATAAAAGGTAAATTCGATTGATATAAAGACTTTAAAAAATTAATAATTAAATTATCTGATCCAAGGTGCACTACAATAACGCTAAGTGAAATTCTATAATTTTTCATTTAATTTTTAGTTGCAACTATTAATAACTTATCTGCCATATTTAATATTTCTGTAATTTTATTTATTGTAATGTAAACAGTATAATAAAATAATTTTTTTATTATAGATTGAGGTGGATTACAATTTATGTTTTGATTACAAGAGATATCAATAGCATTAAAATTGTTTTTATTTAATAAAGCAGATATACTTTTAGGAGTAAATTGCCAAACATGCCATTGAGGTTGATATCCACCCCATTTTTTACCCCAAAATTTTACTAATAAACCATTATAATTAGGTGAATCAATAATTAAAATACCATCATTCTTCATTACTCTATAAATTTCACTTAATAAATGTTCTGGATTAACAATATGTTCCATTAATTGACTACATACTATTATATCAAAATAATTATTATCAAAATTTGCAGCTGATAAATCTTTATTTAAAATATTTAAATTATAATTATCATTTCCATATTTTGCAGCTTGAGGATTTAATTCAACACCATAGGTATTGAATCCATTATCCTTTGCTAATTTTAAAAGATAACCAGAGCTACACCCAATATCTAATATCGTCCCTTTTTGTTTGTATTTTTTTATTTTATTAATCATTGGCATGAAAAACTTGTTCCATAACTCCGCATTTATATATGGATCTATATATGAAAAATCTTGGTATACTTCAGCAGATACATCATCTAAATATGGTAATGGGTAATTTCTTGATAATCCACAATTACTGCATTTTATAATTTGAAAGTTTTTATTTTCATTTCTATCATTTACATATTGATAACCTTTGTACACTACTTTATATTTTGTATCATTACAAATTGGGCAGTTAAGTTTTTGTAGTATCATAATTTTGAATTTATTTAAAAAATAATTTTTTATAAACTTCTTCCCAGTTGTATTTATTTTTAATAAAGGTTGAAGCTTCATTAGCTTTGAAGATAAATTTGTTATAATTAAGAAAAATATCTTCAATTGCATTTTGATAAAGTATAGGATCTTTAGAATTTACAATTTTAATGTTATTAAATTTGTCAAGGTTAATTTTAATATCAGCAACATCATCAGTTATAACAATTTTGTTGAATAACAAACTTTCGTAAACTGTAATAAAAAAACTTTCATAATTAGATGGTAATATGACAATATCAGCATTTTTAAGGTAATTAATTATTTCATTAGTTTCTAAAGTGCCAGTAAATTTAACTTTATCAGTAATTTTATAATTTTCTATTGTATTTTTAAGAATATTGAGATCAGGACCATCACCAATTATAACCCAGTTATCCCAAAATTGTATCAAATTATATAACGGCTGAACAATAAGATTAAACGGTTTCTGATCAAACGTTATTCTACCAAATGATAATAATTTGAAATTTCCATTCTTATAATTTACCTCATTTTTGTAATTAGACATATTTAAAATATCATTATCTAATCCTAAACCTAATGTAGATACTTTATTAACGCTAGCACCCCATTCCTTTATTAACATCCTAGAAGTATAATCACTAATTGTATAAACGTGTGGTGAAAACTTAATACCAAGGAATTGTAAAAATATACCAAATTTAAACCTAATATTTAGGAAAAATTTAAAATTAAATTTAGTAAAATTTGGAAATTCAGGTGCGGCTTGGTAAAGTGCGGAGTTAAGTTTTAACATTTTACAATACAACGAAATCACAAAAGATTCAGATGTAAAACTTAGAACAAAATCTGGCTTTTGTTTGTATAAATAAAAAAATAATTTTAAATAATAAATTAAAAATGAAAATTTACTATAATTTGTTAAAAAAAGATATTTAACTCCAAGGTTATTGTTATTTAAATTAAATTCATCTTTTCCATTGGTTAAAATTGTAACATTGTGATTTTTCTGTGCTAATATTGTACTTAATCCTTTTACTATTTGATTTCCACCTCCATAATATTTCTTTTCAAAAGGAAATTCATGTGTTATTACAATATTCATTGGTTATAAAGCTTTTTGGGATATAAAATCAACCAATTCATAATACTTGGGCGTTCTTCTTTATACATATAATATCTTTCTTTGAAAGAAAATAAATTTGTGTCAAAAAATTTGTAATTCATAGCTTTATTCAAGTCATCATTTGATTGAATGATTTGAATGTTATGAGTTATACTATATAAAGAAATTAAATCTATTGTAATTAAAGGATCAATAAAATCATGGGCTTCTATTATTATATAAGAACTTTCTAATTTATTAAAAACATCCTTATTTAAAAAAAGCTCCTTTTCATATCCTTCACAATCAGATAGTATTAAAGAATTTGTTAAATCAATATTAGTTAAAATGTTTGAATCACATCTTGATTGAATTGAAATTTTATCAGTAACGTTATTGATTTGCGATAATATCTTCAATAATTTTCGTGCATTTTTACTAATATCAAAAGCAAAAATTTTATTGTAATTAAAATTTAATGCAAAACCCACTGCATAGTATCCTTCAGCTGAGCCAATATCAACAATATTGTTAAAGTTAATTTTTTTAAAATTTTCCATTACTTCATTTAACTCAAATTCATATGAACCAATTAATTTTGGTAATAATGTTGAACCAACAGAACTATGAATATATTTCATGCCCTTAAATGCTCCATTTAAAACTACATTTGAATTTATTTTTTTTAAAAAATTTTTTGTTTTAATAGCATTGATATATTTCTTTAATATATTATATACTATGGGGGGGCAAAATAAATAAATAATTTTTTTTATGCTCATACATTATAATTTTCGTCAATATAAAAGCAACTAGAAATTGCATAATATTTTAATTTATAACGTTTTTCTATTAAGTAGTTATAAATATTGCTTGTTTCTAATTCTTTTATGTTAATTTGATGATCTTCAATGCAAATAACTTTAGGTCTAATTATGTTTAAATCAAGACTCAATAATACATTTATGTCATGACCTTCAACATCGATTGTTAGCAAGTCAATATTTTTTGTGTCTACATCTGTATTTTTTAAAATTTTATCTAATCGAATAGATGGTAGCTTAATAAAATCATCACTATTATATTCAAATGCATTATTATTGTCTTTATAAAAAGTTTCATCAATAGTTGAAACTTTATTTGATTTTGAAATATAAAATGTTACAAATTTTTCAGTATCCGAAATTATTTGACACAATGAAATGTCATTTGGACGAAATTTTGGATATAAATTAATTAGCGAATTATTACCATCTATATTTAATCCCCTCCAGCCTTTTGTATACAAATTAAAAGTGTTATTTGATTCTATTGGGTGATTACAACCTATATCAATAAAAAAACCATTTGATTTATTTTTGAATAAATGATTTAAAATTATGTCTTCTCCACCTTGAGAGAAGGAATTTTTATAAGTAAAATGTTTTACAAACAAGACAATAGAAAGTGTCTTTTCAAACACTTTTACTAAAAATAAATACAAAAATAAGTTGAAATGTAATTGCTTATATAATATTTTAATTTTAGAATACATTTTGTTTAATATGAATTTAATTTAAAAATAAAGTAGGGGGTCCAGCATTTATAATTCGACCATTTGAAATTTCGATAATTTTATCACAATTTGATAATGTCGACAACCTATGTGCAATTACTATAATTGTTTTACTTCTTTTATATTGTAATATTTCGTTCAATATTAATGACTCGGTATCTGAATCAAGTGCACTTGTTGCTTCATCCAATATCAATACTTCTGGGTTATTATATAAAGCACGAGCAATTCCAATTCGTTGACGTTGACCACCAGAAAGTCTTACCCCTCTTTCACCTACAATAGTTTGTAATCCATTTTCTAAACTTTCAATAAAATTATTTAATTGCGTTTCTTTAATAATCCTCTCCACCTTTAATAAATCTATTTCTGAAATCTCTACCCCTAAAGCAATATTATTTAGAATTGTATCGTCTGTTAAAAAAATTGTTTGGGGGACGTAGCCAATTAATTTGTTCCAATTAAATGAATTATCATTTAATTCTACACCATCAATTAAAATTTTTCCATTCGATGGCTTAATTAACCCTAAAATGATATCTATTAAAGTACTTTTGCCTGACCCACTTGATCCAATAATTCCAATATATTCCCCCCTATTTATTATTAAGCTAAAATTTGTTAGTATATTTTTACTAGTATCATCATACTTAAAATTTAAATTATTAATCGAAATATTTTTTAAAAAACTATATTGCATACTATTTTTTTCATGAAAATATGAGTCTTTTAACAATTTTTTTTCTTCGAAGAGTATTTCTAGAGAAGATTCAAAATATTTAAATGTTTGCAATGAACTCATTATCCTATTGATAGAAGGCAACATTCTAAATGCTGCTGCAACAAATACACCTATAACTGGAAGTACTTTTAAATAAGAATCGTGCTTTAATGTCATTATATAAATTAATACGGACAAACCTAATACAGATAAAAATTCTAGATAAATACGTGGTAATTGATTTAAACTTTGATAAAGTCTGTTGAAATAGTTGTATTGATAATTTTCTTTATTAAATCTTTCATTGAAGAATTGCTCTTTTCCCAATATTTTTATATCTTTTATTGCACCAAATCCTTCGGATAAATATTGAGATCTTTTAGAATTAAAAAATTGTCTTTTTTTACCCCAAAACTGAAGTCTTTTCTTTACAATTTTTTGAAATATAAAAATAGAAACAGAAAAAAATAAAATCAAATACATTGTGCCTGTTGGTTCAAATAAAATCAACAAAATCGCAATTCCAATTATTGTTGAAGTTTCAGTAATGAATCCAAAAAATGCTAGTAAAATATTCGAAATAGCTTCAGGCTCATCTCTAATATTTCTTATTATAAATGCTGAGTTTGTGTTTAAGTGAAATTTATAATCTTGTAGAATGTAATGTTTGAAAAAGGTTTTAGATAAATTAAAAGTAAAATTTCCAACGAAACTATTTTGTTTCCAAGTTAAAAAAATAACAAATACTGTTTTTAAAAAGAAAAAAATAAGCAAAATGAGTAAATTAAATGATATATTATTTAAACTGTCTTCATTGAGTTTAAGAAATTTTAATACAGAATTTTCATTAAAATTATTTTCATTCTGTTGAAGAATTGATATAACCGGGAAAATTAAAGCAACCCCAATCATTTCTAATATCATTCCAACGATTAATAGAAGGATAAGCCCAATTATAGTCTTTTTCTCTTTTAATGAAAAAAAGCTATAAAGTTTTGTTATCAATTTGAGCATTTATTTATTTTAGTAATTTTTGGGATATCGCTTTGTAAATTCGTTTAAGGAAAAAGGGGAAGAAATCAAAAGTAAATTTAAATAGCCCATTTATTAAAAGATAGTGAAGCTCAAATAAAAGCCGTCTTGGTTTAAATATTAAACTAGAAATCTTAAATCTTGTAATATACCTTTTATAAAAATTATTAATTGCTATACCATTAGTTTTTAAATTTCTGGTTGCTATAACTTCATCTAATATTCTATTCATTAATGGCCTGTCTTCTAAATAATTCTCTGCTTTTTTATTTAATTTATTACTTATTTCAATTCTT
>CANHPI010000075.1 GCA_947462425.1 Bacteroidota bacterium | reverse complement strand
AGTTAATCTTCCGGCAGGTTATTTAAAGGGAACATTAAAAGATTTTTACGTGTTTTATAAAAATCATCGTCATTTTTTTAAATATTATAAAAAAGTAAAAGAGCTCAAGCCTCAATTTATATATGAAAGAGCTGCATACTTTAATTTTACAGGATTAATGATTGCTATATTGCTCAAAATACCACATTACTACGAGGTAAATGGTTATTTTTCAAACGATGTTAAGGTATATTATAAATCTGTGATAAATTCACTAGTTCATAAATGTATATTGTTCTCGTATAAAAAATCAAATGCTTCTTTTTATGTTGGCTTGTATAAAAGTTATTTAAACATAAATCATGATAATGCTTACTCTGTTGAAAATGGTGTAGAACGAAACATAATAACTAAAAACCATAGTTTAAAAAAAAAACGAAATAATGAGATAAAAATTGTTTTTGTCGGGCACGCTATGCCGCATCACGGTTTAGATGCATTGTGTAGTGCAATAAATATGATGAAATGTAATCAAAGTTTTGAATTTATATTTATTGGACGTGATACAGAAAAGATAAAAAACTTAATGAATACTGATGTAAAAGTTACATTTTTAGGACCTAAACTAGAGAATGAAATCTATGATTTAATCCAACAATATGATATAGGTATCATACCTGCATCATCAGATTATGCTAGCAGTATGAAATTATTTTTATATGGAGCTGCTAAACTATGTGTTATGGTTCCTAATACGAAATATTTCTCCGCTACGTTTAGTCCTAATGAAGTATTGTTTTTTGAAAATCATAATGCCAAGTCTTTAGCGTTTACTTTAGATAAATTAATCGTAAATCGCACAGATTATACAGTTTATGGAGAAAATTTATTTTCAACTATTAAAGAAAAATATACTTGGGAAAAGATTTTTGAATTTAAAGTACGAATAATATGTAATTATTTAAAATGAATGTACTTCAGATAAATCAAAGTTATATAATAAGAGGAGGCGTTGAGGTATATATTCATCAATTACAAGAACTATTGCCTAAATATGACATACTAACTTTTTTTATTGCTATTTCAGAACCTAATGAAGCAAAAAAATTTAAAATAACAGGAAAGAACATTCTTTTGCCAAATAAAACAAGAAAAGAGGTAGAGCAGTTTTTAAATTTATATATTGAAAAAAACAAAATTGATTTGATACATATTCATAGTGTATCAAATAAAGATTTGCTGAAATTTTGTTTAGAAAAAAAACCTGTTGTTAGAACAATTCATGAGCCCAGAATGTTTTGCCCTGGCAGACAAAAATTTCTTTTAAAATCGGAATCTATCTGCAATAAACCGTTTGGGTTAAATTGCTTTATAAAAGCTTATACAGAAAAATGTCAAGACTCAAGAATACCTAGTGAGGTTATCCGAAGTTATTCTAATGTAAAATTTGAGATTAATTTTGCAGCAAAACGATATAAAAGAATAGTTGCAATGAGTAACTATGTTAAAAATGAGGCGGTATTAGCCGGTATTCCAGAAAAAAATATTATGGTAAATTCATGTTTTACACCTGTTATTAATGAGTCGCATGGGAAATTTAATAATACATATAGTGTAAAACGAATTGTTTTTGTGGGACGCTTGCATCCCTCGAAGGGTATACATATACTAATTAAATCTTTAAGTAATATTTTTAAAAATCAAGATAATGTAGTACTAGATATTATTGGAGATGGGGCATTTAAACACCAGTTGCTTAATCTAATTTCATTAGAAAATATTCCCTCTGAAAAAATTATATTCCATGGATGGCTATCGCACGAAGAAACTACTGAAAAAATAGAACAAGCTTATTTAATAGTGTTTCCATCAATTTATCCAGAAGCATTTGGGATTGTTGGTATTGAAGCAATGATGAGATCCAAACCAGTTGTTGCATTCAATGTAGGTGGGGTTTCAGATTGGCTTGATAATAATATAACGGGTTTTTTAGTAGAAGTTAAAAATGAAAAAATGTTTGAGGAGAAACTGCATACTTTACTTAGTGATGAAAAATTATATAATATATTCTCTTTAAATGCACGTAAAATTGTATTAGATAAATTTACCCCGGAAATTCATATTACCAAGTTAGTTGAATTATATAGAAGTTAACTTAGTGTTTGAAGCCATATTTTTTTAATTTAATTTCTATCCAATATTTTAGCCAATTAAAATACAAGATGTTTTAATAAAAATTTGTACTTATTAGTATAGAGTTTGAATTCCTATAAATTATCACGAACAAATTACTCAAATGCACTAAAACTTTTTTAAGACAAAAACATTTCAAACATACATGCATTTTTAAAACAAAAAATACACTGATTTTCTTTCTTGAAAATATGCTATTTTTAAATTTCTAAAACACATTTTATAAATTACCCCAATACATAATATGAAAAAAATAATATTTTCTTTAGTAGACTTTTTCAACATAGATTCTTTCATAAGCAGTTACTTTAGAAAATCTGCTTTTTTAATTAAGTTAATTCCTAATTCATCTTTTTATAATAAGACCAAAATAAAAAAAATACGAGTGAATGGAATCAAATTTATACTTGAACCTAGCGACTTAGCTCAACATATACTTCTTAAGCCAGATATTGTAAATACGGAAATGTATGGTATACAATATTTGATAAAAAAAGCTCTTCATTATGTAGGAGAAAAAAAACTAATATTTGATATAGGAGCTAATTGTGGACAATTTAGTTTACTAGCCACGGCAAATTTAAGACAGGTATATCCTGACATTAGCTTTACAATTCATTCGTTTGAACCTAATCCTTATGTTTTTGAGCGTCTAAGTCGCAATATTAGAGAAAATATACTCATAGCTCAGAACATAAAGTGCTTTAATAAAGGCATTGGAAAAGAAAGAGGTACATTACATATCCAAATGCCATTCAGGAATAGCGGTGCAGGATCATTACTCAGAAATTACCAAAATGAGCCCCATGAGATACATTTGGTAGATATAATCTCATTAGATGAATACATAAAAGAGGAAAAATTAGCTAATTATGATGTTTGCTTTTTAAAAATTGATGTTGAAGGTTTTGAGAATAATGTTTTAATAGGCGCTAGTGATTTAATTGATAAAAATTCACCTGATATATACATTGAAATGGGACAAGGTGAAGATGGACAAAAATTTATTATTAATTTTTTAAAACAAAAAAACTATACTCTTTTTGCTGAAATAAAAACTAGATTAACAAAGATAACAGATGCTAATGAGGATAGTTTTATTCGCATGACGGAACTGTACAATATATTCGCAACTTGTTCTAAAGATTTTCATCTATAAGGAATTTAATTAATTTAGATATTACCTAAGGTAATTTGGGTGATTATCGTAAATACCCTCTAGAGATATTTTTTATGTTTGACCTGATTTTACTGGGGAATAATTTGATTTTAATTTTATGAATTTTTGTTCGAAGAAATTATAAGATACTCCTGAAATTATTATTGTAGTAGATATGACGGAGGAATAAATAATAATGTTTTCGGTAATAGCTGATGCGCAGTTAAAATAGTTTACGTAAACATATATACATAAAGGTATAATCATAAAATGATACATGTATAATCCATAAGAAATTTTACCTAAGTAATTAAATAATTTATTATCGAAATAGGTATATTTTGAGTTTTTTGCCACAAAAAGAATTATCTGCAAAAATAAAATGGAGTATACTAAATGTATACCATCTTGTATTTTTTCAGGAGTTAAGTATATTAAAAGTATAGAAGTAACAATGCTAAAAAAAAGAGTAATTGGTTTGTATAATAGTGATAGAATTTTATGATTAATATGTAAAAAATATGCCCCTAAGCCACCAATACTCATACATTCAAATTTAGACATTGCAACAAATTGTTTAAGTGGCTTATACCAAGATGTATTACTAAAATAAGTGCCCGCTGATATTACTATTATTTTTATACTAATTAAACAAAAGATGATTATAAGCAAAGCTTTAATAACAGATTTACTCCTAGATATGATAATTGGCCAAAATATGTAAAATTGTTCTTCAACACCAATTGACCATGATTGTCCAATATTAGGAACTGCTGGAAACATAGATAAAGCAAGATTAGGTAGAATTAAAATATATAGGATTAGGTTAGAATAAAAATGTTTTTCGAAACTATTTTGTAAGTACTCAATCTTAAAAGCCTCGAAATGAGGTAATACAAAAAAACCTAAAATCAAGATAAAGAAATATAAGGGCCATATTCTTAATATCCGCCTAATATAAAATTGTTTAATCGAAATTGTTTCATATTTTTCTTTTTCAACTAATAATAAATAGGTTATTAGAAAACCACTGAGCACAAAAAAAAAGTACACTCCTAACCCTCCTAAATTAAAAAAAAGAGGATTTCTCCAACTACTTTTTAACCCATAACTCCCTTTAAGTAATTCTATATGAGTAATAATTACAGCTAATGCTGCAAAAAAACGTAGGCTGTTTAGTCCATTGAAATAAATATGTTTAGAATCTTTTATGTTGTGTAAATATATTTTCGTAAAGGTACTTTTTTTTGATTTAATGTTTACTTTCATACGATAAAATATGTCTGATATTATTCCCTATATAGAAAGAAACCGAAAAAATTTTTGGGTACTACTTGGTATTTATTTTTCAATATTTATTTATACTTATGTATTATTTAAAAGTCCTTTTGAGTGTTATCTCGGTTATTTGGTGATGATTCTATTATTGCCTGGATTTATAATAAAATTTGGATGGAATAAAAGTTTAGTTTACATATTTACTGTTTTGTTTCTTGTTGGAATTGTTCAAATTATGGCTGGAAATAATAATATGCAGAATTTTTCCAAAGTTTTTATCAGTTTAGCACTTACCTATTTTTTTTATTACTATGTTATTTGTGAACTCGAATTTAACATTGAACAAATGTTTAAGTGGTATTTAAAAGGTTGTTATATAGTTGCATTAATTGGTTTATTCCAATTTATTTCTTTTCAGTTTGGATTTGAACCTGGTTATAATTTATTTCATTATGCCAATAAAGGTGGGCGTGCCATTGCTGGCGGCCTTTTTGGTATAAAAATAAATTCGGTGTTTATGGAGCCAACACATTTAGGTTCAGTATTGTCAGCTGCTTTTTTTGTGTCTTCTTATAATATGATTAGCCGCAACAGTTTTTATTATACAAAACTCCAAAATTTGGTGATTATTGTGTGTTACCTTTTAGCATTTTCTGGTATGGGGCAAATAGGTGTTCTCTTAACAATTATTATTTTGGCAATTAATTTTGGTTTTGCTAGGTATGTAATTGTAGCGGTTCCTGTGTTAATACTTACATTTAATTATTTATATAATAATGTAAATGACTTTAGAGAACGTTTTGATAGCACATACGGTTTGTTTTTTGAAGGAGAACAATTTGTATTGGGGAAAACCCATGGTTCTTCTTTTATTTTATATAATAATTATATTGTAGCAACTAAAAATTTTGAAGGGAATTTTTTATTTGGTACAGGTCTTGGTTCACATCAAGTAGCATTCGAAAAATATTCTATTGGAAAGGACATTAGTAATTGGGGGTTTGACCTTAACTCTGCAGATGCCAATTCTATGTTTCTTCGACTAATGTCTGAAACAGGTATATTTGGAATTGGTATTTTTCTTATAATAATAATAAAGTGTTATGTAAAACACGATAAAAATCATCGCACAAATCATTGGATAATTAGCAATGGTATCTTCATTATGATTTTGCTCAATCTATTAAGGCAAGGAAATTATTACCTTTATGGTTTCCCGTTTTTCTTAATGTTATATTACTACAATGCAGCATCTTATAAAAAATTATTAAGTGTTGATTAAGAGTAAGAAATACTAAAAAAATTACCTAAAATTTATATTGGAATTATTAGATAAATTTTGAACATGCGAATTATTTCATAGAATATATTGAGTTCGAAAAAATTAAAACATTGAATCATAATTGTTATTTCTAGCATATTTGAATTTTAGAGCTCTTAATTACAAAATGCATTATATTAATTAATTCGCTTTCTATTAAAATCCCCGATTCCTATAAATCCATAATTATCATAAATTAAATTGAAAAAATAATTTTTACCGTAGTAGACTTGTTTAATTTAGATTCTATTATTAGCTCTTATTTTAGAAAATTTGCTTTTTTACTAAATTAATTCCGTATTCTAATTTCTATCGTAAAGTACAAAAAAGAATATCAGTATTTATGGAGTGAAATTTATATTAGAACCTGGAGATTTGGCTCAGCACATTCTATTTAAACCTAATGTTGTAAATCCTGAAATGTACGGAATACAATATTTAATCAATCAAGTGACTAGGCATGAAAAAGAAAAAGTAATAATTTTTGATATAGGCGCTAATTGGGGTCAATTAGCTTACTTGCTACAGCTTATTTAAAAAACAATATCTAACTTAGACTTCTAAGTTCATTAATTTGAGCCTAATCCTTATTATTTGAGCGTTTGATTCGTAATATAAAAAATAATAAAGCAATAGCAGAGAACATAAGGAATTTTAAGAAAGGTATTGGTAACGAAAGTGGATATTACAAATACAAAAGCCATTAAGAAATAGTGGTGCTGGATCGTTACTAAGAAACTACCAAAATGAACCTAATGAGGCTCACTTAGTAGAAATAATTTCATTAGATGAAAAATATTAAATTAGAAAAATTAAGTAATTACAAAGTTTATTTTTCGAAAATTGATGTTGAAGGTTTTGAGCTTTAAGTTTTGAAAGGAGCAAACAATACAATATATGAATTTTTGCCAGATTTGTATATTGAAATGGGGCAAGATGAAGATAAACAGAGATTTATTATAAGTTTTATTAAACAAAAAAATATGTTTTATACGCGGAAGTAGAATCTAGATTAATTAAAATAACTGCCAAAAATGAAAATTCTTTTGTGCACAAATTCGTAATTTATAACATATTTGCAACGTATTCAGTAGACCTTGAGTTGTAGTTAATTTTATATCTACATATAATAATTCTTAATATTTTATTACTGAAGAATTTGAGTATTTCAAATATGGTAAAATTAAAAGATTATTAATAGGCTAGAAAATGATTTTTCTAGAAATTTGTTGATCTTTAGACTTAATAATTAATAAATATAACCCATTTTCTTTTTGAAGCGGTAACACTATACGATTATTTGTAACATTTATATTAATTGGCTGAATAACTTGTTGCCCGGACAAATTATAAACTGAGATTTGCACTGGAGTATCTTCTACCATATCAAATTTAACCACTACATTTGAAGCAGTATTATATACATTTGTATTGTTATCTAGTGTATTTTCTTGAATAGTTTTTGTTAGTGTTAAATCTGCCTTATTATTTTTAGAAAAATGAACGACGAAATTATATTCTTTGCCAATCTCTTCGGCATTAAAATCATAGTTTTGTTCTTTCATCAAGTCAATTTTTTTTCCAGTAGTTAAATCCTCTATTATTACAGAATTATAGTTAGTTAAACTTCCCACTCCTTTTACAGAAATCGTATGTAATCCATAAACACCTGATTTTACAGTTAATGGAACGTCCTTTTTATTATCACTATTATTTAATGAATTCCACAGCATATATTTACTGTCATTGCTACTTGTCCAAATGTTATCCGCATCCTCATAAGGAGAAGCTATGAAAGATAAGTCTTTATTACTCTCAAAAACATCCGCTGAACTTTCTGAAAATTCAATAGAAGTCTGGCCTCCTAAGCCATTAATATTATTATAAACATTAAAAGTAACAGAATTATTTTGAGGACTATTTCTCAAAATATTCGGATTTGTAATTATATTTTTCGAAGCCTCTGTAAACTGAATGTTACCAGTTGAATTCGCGATGCAAAAGAAACCTTGATTTGGTGCAATAACACCACTATTAGGATTTGTTGAATAAGTGCCATTTTCTAGCAATATTAAAAAGTTTGGAGATAAATTTCCAGATGCAGCAACAACAGTACTATAATTTATTGGGCAAGCATATGGATTGCCAACTAAATTATAAACTGATCCAGGCCCTGCATTTACTGGAAAAGTAATTGTTCCAAAATTTGGTTGCCCGACACTATTATATATCAATGGCGCAGTTAGACCTGTTGTAGTGTTATCTGCCATCCAAACATAAAAAGCTTCTCCAGGAGTTAATGCTGTAGCCGTAGTTGTAACAGCAACCGTACCGCCAGTTACAGCGTTCCAAGTTCTTACTGATTTGAAACCTGCGGCACTACCATCATTTCCTCCAACACCGCTCATCCAAAAACGTGTATCGTTATCCCAATCTGCCAATGTATTTCCATTAATAGGGCTAGAAAGCCATTGCCATCCTTTTGGTGCTGGCCCTTGAATAAAACTTTCTATGGTCCATCCATTGCCAATTAATGAACCGCCAACCATACCAATTCTTCCATAGGTTGTGGCTCCCGTAGCTGGTATTCTAATTGTTCCTGCACCACTGGTGCCAAACAGACCAGCACTAACAGTTAAAATATTAGAAATTGTGCTTGAAGAAGTAACTGAAACCCCCACAACATTAGATGAATTTATATTAAAAAAGCTGGTTGCAGATGTACCTGAAATTGTCTGAGCAGAAGATCCGTTAAAATTAAATAAACCACTTCTTGCATTAAGCGAACCGTTATTTACTAAATTACCTGAAACATTAACTGTATAATTAGAAGCGGATAAATCTAAGTTGCCATTATTTATTGTTAAATTATTGGAAGTAACACTTGTTCCCAATAAAACAGTTCCAGTTCCACCCAAAATCATATTATTAATTACCTCGTTTGAAATTCTAACTAATGTTTGGGTACCAGAACCATTAAAAGTAATAGTTCCTTGATTTAAAATTGTATTATTAGAGTTATTAGTCCAATTACCACCTACTGATAAATTGTTAGTATTCAAATTGAAAATATTAGTAGATCCTGCTCCAATTGTTAAATCATTTGAAACAACTAAATTAGTTGTTACTGATTTTGTTGTGGCCCCGTTTAAAACTAAATTGTAATAAGAGGTTGCATTTTTAATCTGCCTGGATGTACCCATATAAATTACAGTATTTCCAACGGCTGATGCATCTAAGGTTCCTATGGTGGAAGAATTTGCACTAAGGGAAAGTGTTGATGCAGAAGCATTAATCCATGTGCCGACTGAGTTCATTGAAAGGCCCTTTAGAGAGCTAACTGAGCCAAAATTGTTGACAGTGGCATTAATAATTATGCCACTTGGAACAGTAATATTCGTTCCGGCATTAATAGTTAAATTTTTTGCAACCCATAAATATGATGCTCCATTAAAATTCACAGATGAAGAAAATACACATGCTGCTTGAATATAAAAAAATTTAATACCACTTACGCTACCATTATTAGTAAAATTGCCGAACAAATTGAAGTTCTTTCCGTTTCCTATAATGCCTCCATTATTTAAGATTGTTTTTGCCGACTCAGTGCGAGTAAAATCAATAGTATGCCCCCCATTAATTATAACATCATCGTCAATATCCGGAATTAAATCTGTATCGGTACCTGATATGATATTCCAAGTTGCACTGATACTCCATGTTCCTGAAGAAACACTTGAGAAAGTTGCAGCATTTATATTATTTAAACCGAATATGGTTAAAAAAATAATTGTAAATAATGTTCTCATAGGAAATTTTTTTTATTCAAAGTTAATAAAATAAAACAATAAGTACAATGTTTAAAATCAATAAATATGCCAAATGTTAATTAATGTAAAGAGCT
>CANHPI010000074.1 GCA_947462425.1 Bacteroidota bacterium | reverse complement strand
TTTTCTAGAGCGTAATTGTATATTTCTCTCCAATTGTTACCAGTAAATGCTGCCACTAGAAGAATTAAAGTGCTTTCAGGTTGATGAAAATTAGTTATCAAAGCATTAACAATTTTAAAATTGTAACCTGGTGTAATTAAAATTCCTGTTTTAGCGTATAATTTATTTGAATTTGTTTTTTCTAAGTAGTTAATAATTGCAGCTAATGCATCTTCTTTTGTAATTAATTGCTCGTTATTTTGGTAAGCATCCCACTGTTCAATATTTAATTCTTGTTGGGTTAAGTTTTGGTTTTTATAGATTTTCAAACCAATCCAATATAAACTTTCCAATGTTCTAAGCGAAGTTGTTCCAACTGCAATAATGCATTGATGTATACTTGTAAGTAAATTTTTAATGGTTTGTATATCAACATCAATATACTCTTGGTGCATTTCATGCTCAGCCATTGTGTTTGCCTTTACTGGTTTAAATGTTCCTGCTCCAACATGAAGCGTTACATTTTGTATCTGACAATTTTTAACTTTTATTTTTTCTAAAAGAGAATTCGTAAAATGTAAGCCGGCAGTAGGAGCTGCAACCGAGCCGGCATTTTGGGCGTAAATGGTTTGATATCTTATTAAATCAATTGTTTCTGTATTTCTTTTAAGATAGGGAGGAATTGGAATTGAACCGGCAATTTCTAAAATTTCTGAAAATGTTTTATCGCAAGGTTCCCAAGTAAATCTTATAATAAATACATCGTTTATTTTTTCAATCTTTTCTGCTTTAACAGTTATTTGGCTATGAATTAATGTTACATACTGATCTTTCCATTTTGCTGCCCCACCAACTATACACTTCCATTTAGAAGTTGTTGTTTTATTTAACTCATGATACGGATCGTTATCAGAGGACATTGGTTCCAAACAAAAAACTTCAATGAGTTTATCAGAATCAGTTTTAAAAAATAAACGTGCAGGAATTACTTTTGTGTTATTAAAAAATAATATAGATTCACTTGGTAAATATTGTTCTAAAGAAGAATATACGGATTCGGAAATTGTTTTGTGTTTATAAATTAATAATTTTGATGAGTCACGTTTTTCTAATGGATATTTAGCAATCCTGTCAGTTGGTAAGTCATAGTAAAAGTCTTGAATTCGTATTTTTTTTGCTTCCATAAGTTTACAAAAGTAATAAAAAAGAGTAAAAATTTGCGAAGGAAAAGTATTTCGAGAAGACCATAAAACAAATTTTAATTGTATGCCAACGGCATATAGTGAATCAAAAGTAAAAAAGTATTAATATCTTTTTTGCTTTATAATATAATTTCACAGTTGTTAAGATGGTAATTAAAGAAATGCGAAAATTTGAGAAGCAAAAAAGTGTTTGAATAAAAAAAATTAAAGAGTATTCAACTTCAATTCAAATTCTGTATTATCCTTGTTAGTTATAAAACTTATATAACCTAATTTTTTATAAAAATAAATAGTTGATTTTTGTCCTTGTTCAGATTTTAAAATGATTTTAGTTTCTAATCCCTTTTTACCCATATAAACATAATTGTAGGTTTTTGTTGATGATATTATATCTGTTTTCTTAAGAATGTAATAAGAGTTATTTAAATCATCTAATCCGGTATTAATTATATATTGATTTAATGGTTGTTGGTATTTAAATTTATCATATTCGGTAATATCTTTTAATATAAATTTCCCGTAAGTGTCTCCTTTTGCAAAACTAATATAACCTGGAATAGCTGCGGTACTTATATAAAATTTTGAGGGCGTAAAAATATAGTCTTCCTCCTCAGCGCTAACTTTTATGTTCCATGAACTGTAATAACAAAGAATCAATGGTTTACTTTGCTCATATATATCTAACCAAACATCAAAATTATTATCTTTTAATTTTTTAAATTCTCTAATTTTTACATGAAATGATTTTAGTCCTTCAACTGATTTTGTTTGTGTTGGTAACGGAAATACTTTTTCGGTTCTTGTAATGACATCTCCTAAACTATCAATGGTTACTAAAAATAATTTGTGATTTTTTGCTTGATTTGTAAAATCAAAAGAGTTGTTTTTAAAGTCTATCATGTTCGCATCATATATACTTCCAATCACATCTATGCTTTTCGATTTTTTATCTACTACTACATTCGAAAGTAAAAAGTGTCGCGTATCACTTTTAGCACTTAGTTTTGTTCCTTTAATGATTTCGCCGGTTTTGGCATTTATACGCAATATCCACTGCCCCTTTTTTAATCCATCAAATACATGTGCATAAACTAATACCAGACTTGAATCGGCATAAATAACCGATGCTCTATGAATGTATTTTTTTTCAAATGCAAATTGCCATTTGTAATCATATTCAAAAGGCTTATCTATTGTTTTAATTTGATACTTAGATAAATAAAATTGTTTTCCTATACTATCTTTAGTTGTTCTGATGATATACATATCTTTTTTGTGTTCATATTTTTCATCATCAAAAGCTGTTAACGAATTTATATGATTGGCATCATAATTTTCGGTAGAAGTTATTTTCTCTAACGTATCATTTAATCTTAATAATGTCACAACATTTTTTTGATTGGCTAGTTGAAAGTAAAAGTTTAAAACATCATGTAAAGTGTCAGCACTAATTTCTAAATAATCAGTGGGTGTATGTTTTCCTAACATAAAAGATATGCTGTCTTGGAGTTGTAATTTATAACTATACAAATAGCATTTAAAAATCAAACTACTTTTAGATTGCTCATAGCCATAAGTGTATATATGATGATGAAAAGGTATAGCATTTGCAAACAATAAATTTCGTTTAATTGTCTGCCCTCTCAAATTTATTACTGATGCAAAACAACATAGTAATATGTATAAATTTAGCTTCATTTTAAACAAATATACTTATTTATAAAGAAAGCAAAAACGTTTGCAAAACAATAATATTAATAGTAAACTTGTAATGAAAAATTAAAATATACATGAAATCAAAATTTCTTATTTTACCCATTACTGCAGCTTTGATGCTTAGCGCTTGTAAATCTAATCAGTCCGACTATAATTCAGATGAGGTAGTTGTTAAACAAGATTCACTTAAGAAAGACTCAACCGAAATTTTTGAATATGTGAGCGAGCAATTTGCTGACTTAAGAATTTTGCGATATGAAATACCTGCATTTGACGAATTAACCCTTCAACAAAAAGAGTTGTTGTATTATTTATCCGAAGCCGCTTTATGTGGAAGAGATATTATGTGGGATCAAAATTATAAATTCAACTTAACGATTCGTAAAACGATTGATGCTATTGTAGAAAACTATAAAGGAGATGTAAACTCTGAAGATTATAAAAAGTTTACAGTATACGCTAAACGAGTTTGGTTTAGTAGAGGGATTCATCATCATTATGGAAGTGAGAAATTTTTTCCTGAAATATCACAAGATGTTTTTGCACAATTTATTTCAGAAGTGGATGCTTCTAAATTACCATTAAATGCGGGTGAAACTGTAAAAGATTTTACGACTCGTTTGATGCCTATTATTTACGATCCTAAAATTGCACCAAAAAAAGTAAGTTTAGATGCCAGTAAAGATTTAATTACTAATTCAGCGGTTAATTTTTATGAAGGTGTTAATCAAAAAGAAGCCATTGCTTTTTATGAAAAAATGGTCGACAAAAAAGATACTACACCAGTTATGATTGGTTTAAATAGTAAGTTAGTAAAAGAGAATGGTGTAATTGTAGAGAAAGTTTGGAAAGTTGGCGGAATGTACACTAAGGCAATTGAGAAAATTGTTTTTTGGTTAGAAAAAGCTATTACAGTGGCTGAAAACGGAGAACAAAAATTAGCATTAGAGAAATTAGTTCAGTTTTATAAATCAGGGTCTTTAAAAGATTTTGATGATTATAATATAGCCTGGGTAAAAGATACTCAAAGTGCTATTGATGTAACCAATGGATTTATAGAAGTATATGAGGATCCGCTAGGAAAAAAAGCAACATTTGAATCAGTTGTTTCTGTTAAAGATTTTGAAGCGTCTAAACGTATCGCTATGATTGGCGCTAATGCCCAATGGTTTGAAGATAATTCTACTTTGTTACCTGAACATAAAAAGAAAAATGTTAAGGGTATTTCTGCTAAAGTTATAAACGCTGTAATGGAAAGTGGCGATGCTGCTCCATCTACACCAATTGGTATCAACTTGCCAAACAATGAATGGATTAGAGAAACACATGGTTCTAAATCTGTAAACTTAGGAAATATTGTAGAGGCATATGAAAAAGCAGCTGGTGGAAGCGTCGTAAATGAGTTTTATTATAATGATGCTATTAAGAAAAGTGTATTAGACTATGCTGGTTTGGCTGATAAATTACACACAGATATGCATGAGGTTATTGGGCACGCAAGTGGTCAAATTGAACCGGGTGTTGGTCAGCCTCATGAAACTTTAAAAAATTATGCGTCTGCATTAGAAGAAGGTCGTGCTGATTTAGTAGCCTTATATTATTTAATGGATAAAAAATTAGTAGAGCTTGGTGTAATGCCATCTTTAGATTATGGCAAAGCATCTTATGATGAATATATTACTAAAGGTTTAATGATTCAATTGTCTCGTTTAAAATTAGGAGATAATATTGAAGAGGCTCATATGCGTAATCGCCAAATGATTGCTAAGTGGGCATTTGAAAAGGGTAAAAAAGAGAATGTGATTGAACAAAAAGTAGAGAATGGTAAAACGTATTTTGTAGTAAACGATTATTTAAAATTACGGGTTTTGTTTGGCGAATTATTAAAGGAATTACAACGCATTAAATCTCAAGGAGATTATAAAGCAGGTAAAGCCTTAATTGAAACTTATGGAGTGAAAGTTGATTTAGCTTTACACAAAGAAGTATTAGAACGCTACAAAAAATTGGAGATGGCTCCATATCAAGGATTTATTCAACCAAAATTAATTCCAGTAATTGAAAACGGAAAAATTACAGATGTAAAAGTTGAGTATCCAAAAAGCTTTACAGAACAAATGTTAGAGTACAGTAAAAACTATAGTTTCTTACCGGTAATTAATTAATTCTTTATTTTGATGGATAATTAATAAAACACCAACCTCATAGTATTGAAAGGTTATGTTATTTATTTTTTGTTTCAATCATATGAATTATCGTTATAAATTTCATTCTTTAACTAATACCTCTTTTTATAAAAAATTAAAAATCCCCAACTAGAACATCAGTGGGGATTTTTATATTATACTTATTTTCCTGTTATAAGTTTTATCTTCTTTACAACCATCTTCAAATTTGTAACCAAATTTTTAGTTTCTAAGTCCTTTCCTAATAATAAACATTTTGATGATTCAAGATCTTCAAGTTTTATTAAAAAGTTAATCTGTACTGAGGAATCACAAAAAATTTCAGTTGGTAATCTGTTTTTATAGTTTGTGTATTTAAATCGTATTGTTGCTGAAATATATTATTATGCTTCGTTACGTTTTGAATATCCACACTCAACTCATGTGTAAAGCGTTTTGTATTTAATTTATAGGATGGCTTTACGTCAATTCTAAAATAAGGATCGTACTGCGCTTCGTAAGCTACCGAACCATTCTTAATTTCTCGCTGATAAAGAATTGATTTCTCAATATCAATTGGAACGTAGCGTTTACCTCCAGCATATGTTATTTTTAAATCTAAGGCGAGAGTATGCTTTTCTTTTATTTTAAATTCTTTTCCCACTAATGCATTTATGACGTAATTGCCATTAAAAGCGGTATTTCTTTGCACATCATCACTTCCAATATATTTACTTTCAAATAAAGATGTGGTAAGCAAAAAATAATAACCCTTACTATAAAATTTTTCGAGTGTTAATTCAAATCCATAATTTTGGCCAGTGCCATTGTTAACTAAGCTATCGATGTTAGGACTTTCAAAATCGGCGCCTAGGTTTATAGTACTAAAATAATCTCTTCTTGATTTTACAGGAATACTATATAGATATTGATAGTACAATTCTGTTTTTATGCGAATGCTATTAAATAAATTCACATCATATGCTAAAACAGCGTGCGCGGCTTTTGTAAAATCTAAATTTCTATTTGTTTCTTTTACTTTTCCACCTCCTAAATTAGCTGTTGCAAAATATACATATAAAGGTTGCACCTGACTATGCAAACCTGCTCCAAAACTTAATGATTGTTTTTTATTGATTTCATACTTCAAACCTAAACGCGGCTCGGGTGATTGCGAATTATTTAATATTAAATACTGATAAGTTACTCCTAAATTTAAATAAAATTTCTCACTAAAATGATGTTTCCATTGCAAGAAACCCCTTGCTAAAGCGGTTTGACCATTATAATTTCTTAAAGTAACAAAACCTGTTCCATAAGTATCTATGCTGTCTACAAATGTTGTATTATACAAATCAGCATAAACTCCGGCATTTAAAAAATTACGTGAATTAAATTTTTTATTGTACGTGCTATTAAACGAATATTTAGTTGTGTAAGATACGTTTCTATATTCAGGTCTAACTGTTACAGGATTTGTACTTGTATCTACTCTATCTGCTTTAATTAAATTATATTGTCCTGAAACACCAACATTTGTTTTTATATATGAACTTGTATTTATTAAATAGGTGTGTGAAATACCTGCTGCTCCAACATTAGATCTAAACAACATATTTCTGCCGCTATAACCATATAAATTATTTTCTTTTGATTGCTGGCTTTGCAACAACTCAGCATAACTTAAACCACCAATTCCCCAAATAGAAAACTTGCCAGCTTTTTTTGTTGGCAAATCAAATTTAAAAGTGATATCCTGATACTGTGGTACTGCGCTACCTGTACCAAAATCTAAGCCTATTTTTTTAAAAACAGATAATGTTGAGTACCGATAATTAATCATAAAAGAACCGTTTTTTTTCTTTTTATTAAATGGTCCTTCTGCTCCTAATTCAAATCCATTAAACCCAACCATTCCTAAAAATTCATATTTCTCATTATTTCCAGAGCGCATTTTTAAGTCGAATACACCAGCCGTTGCATTGCCGTAATCTGCTGGAAAAGCACCCGTCATAAAATCAGAATTATCCAATGTATTATTGTTTAAAATACTAATTGGACCGCCAGAAGAACCCATACTACCAAAGTGGCTAGGATTAGGAATATCTAAACCATTTAATCGCCATAAAATTCCGAGAGGAGAATTACCTCTTACGATAATATCATTTCTGCTATCGTTAGCACCACTAACTCCGGCAAAATTTGCAGCCATACGAGCAGGATCTCCTCTACTACCGGCATATCGCGACGCTTCCTCTGTGCTAAAAACACGCGAGCTAACCGTTGCCATTTTGTTATTGGATTTTGTTTTATCAAACTCTGCAGTAATTACCACTTCTTGTCCTTGTAAAGCACTCTCCTCCAATTCAATATTTAAAACAGATTCTTTTCCTGTTGTAAGCAATACTGTTTGAGATTTTTCTTTATAAGAAATCAAGGAAATTTTGAGTTGCTTTCTTCCCAATAAAATATCATCAAAACGAAATTTTCCATTTTCATCGGTTGTTGTTGCTTTTAGGGGATCTGTATTTAAGATACTTATAACAGCGCCCGGCAAAGGACTTTGCGTTTGTTTATCTAAAACCGTACCTCTGATGGTTTGAGTTAAATCTTGAGAAAAAGAGATTTGATAAAAAATAAAAATAAATAAAACAAAAATCGATCTCATTATTAATTAGGCAGATATTTTTTTATTAAACAAGGAAATTGATATGCACATTTTGGATACAATAAATTATTAACAACGCTTACTGTCTTTTTTGAAACAGTCATTTTTAAATCTTCCTTTGTCCATTCTTCTTTTAAACAATCCATATTTATATTATTTTCTTGCAGTCCTTTGGGTATCAGTTTGTAAAACTTCCAGGGTTCATAAAAATTATAAATACCGTTAGGTAAATTATACTTCAAATAGCCATTTTTGTCTGTTATGATCGTATCAACTAATTGTTTGTCGGAAATAAAAATTAATTTTTTATTTGCATAGGTCACCGACTTATTGGGCGTATTTTTTAAATCTTTATTTGGTTTGGCGCCACCACAATAAGGCAAATATTGAACTAATTTAATTTTGGATTTCCTTGTTTGAGCAAATAAAGAAAAACTAAATAGTAAGAATAAACAAATACTAATTTTCTTCATAAAAAAAATATTAAGGTGTGCTTGATGATACTGGCAATATTTTTCCGTTATAATACAGATGACCTTTTATTGCAAAATCATAAATATAGTCTGCCATTTGATTTGGTTTTAAAGGAGCTTGATAACCTGGAAAAGCTTCTTCTAACATTTCAGTTTGAACAGCCCCAAGTGCTAAACAATTTACCGAAATATTTTTCTCTTTAAATTCCTCCGCTAAACATTCTGTTAAGCCTGCAATAGCTGCTTTTGAAGAACTATAAGAAGATAATCCAGGAAACTTTGCACTACCTTGAAAACCGCCCATACTGCTGATGTTTACCACATGTGCTTTTGAATGTCGACCTAATAAATGCAACAATTGCTGCGTTAAATAAAACGGAGCAAACACATTTACACGATATACAATTTCTAATTCTTGATAATCAATTTTTTCGAAAGGTTTGTTTACAATACTTCCCGCATTATTAATAACCACATCTATGCAATTTACTTTTGATTTTATAACATTTACCGCATGATCTATACTTTCGGTAGACGTTAAATCTGTTGAAATAATATGCAAGTTGTGACTTTTTAAATTCTCTAAAGACTCCGTATTTCTTGTTAGACAAAAAACCTGATGATTATTTTTCAAAAACAACTGTGCTGTTTCAAAACCAATTCCTCTGCTTGCTCCTGTGATAACTACGTTCATTGAAATAGCAATTAATAATTAATAATTTGTTCTTCAATTTCCTCAGGCACATCTCTAAAACCATATTGCTGATTTCTTAACTGTGGCTCAAAACCTGCTTCTTTAATTGCGTCTTGAATTGTTTTATAAGTAAAACGATGTGGCGCTCCCGCAACACTCACTACATTTTCTTCAATCATAATACTACCAAAATCATTGGCACCGCCATGCAAACATATTTGTGCTGTTTGTTTACCAACTGTTAACCAAGATGCTTGAATGTTTTCGATATTTGGCAACATTATTCGGCTTAAAGCTAACATGCGAATGTATTCATCCGAACTTACATTATTAGTAATTCCCTTTACTCGTTTTAATAAGGTACCATCATCCTGAAAAGGCCAAGGAATAAATGCTAAAAACCCTTTAGCATCTTTCGGTTTTTCAGCTTGAACTTCTCTTAACCAAACTAAATGTTCAAAACGTTCGTAAATAGTTTCAATGTGTCCAAACATCATTGTAGCTGATGTTGTAATATCTAACTGGTGGCAAGCGCGCATCACATCTAGCCATTCGCGACCTGTGCATTTACCTTTAGAAATTAAACGACGTACTCTATCATTTAAAATCTCTGCTCCTGCTCCAGGCAAACTATCCATCCCTGCATCCACTAATGCTTTTAAAACTTCAAGATGTGTCGATTTTTCAAGCTTTGTAATATGTGCTATTTCAGGAGGACCTAAAGCATGCAATTTTAAATTAGGATAAAGCGATTTTAACTCCTTAAATAAATTAACGTAATAACTTAATCCTAAATCTGGATGATGCCCACCTTGTAACAATAATTGCTCGCCACCATATTTAAAAGTTTCCTCAATTTTTTTCTTGTAAGTTTCAATACTTGTTACGTATGATTCGGCATGACCCGGAATGCGATAAAAATTGCAAAATTTACAATTGGCGATACATACATTGGTTGTATTTACATTTCTATCAATAATCCAGGTTACTTTATTGGAATTATTTTTTTTAATATTTCTAATATCATTAGCAACAAACATCAACTCTGCCGTTGCTGCTT
>CANHPI010000073.1 GCA_947462425.1 Bacteroidota bacterium | reverse complement strand
CTGTAAATCCAAATTTGCCATTAAGTACAACAATAAGTTCATCATCAACAACTATTTGTAGCGGAACGGGTGTAAGCTTTTTTTCAACTGAAACCAATTCAGGAACTTCGCCAACATATCAATGGCAATTGAACGGTTCTGATATATTAGGAGCAACATATGCTACTTATAGCACAAATACTTTGAATGATTATGATGTGATTAGTTTGGTAATGACTTCAGATGAAGTTTGTACAACAAATTCGCCTGCCTATTCAAATAGTATTACAATGACTGTAAATCCAAATCCAGTTTTATCGTTATCTACCTCTTCATTTTCTATTTGTGAGGGATCTGCATCCACTTTAAGTGCAAGTGGAGCAAATTCTTTTACTTGGACACCAAGTTTATTAGTAGGATCAATTATAACAGTAACGCCAACTATAAACACAACTTATGTAGTGGAAGGTGAAAATGGTTCAGGTTGTTTTGCAACTGATTCAATTTCAATAGTTGTTAATGCATTACCAGTTGCAATTGCTTCTTTACCAAGTTCTGATACTATCTGCTATAATGGAGCTGTGGGTTTAGCATTAAATAGTCAAGCAGATGTTACATATAATTGGTCATCAAGTTATGGAGCTTCCATAAATGCCCAAAATCCTACATTCACAAATGTAACCAATATAGGCAATGTATATTATTATGGTTCTGTAACCGATATTAATGGTTGTGTAAGTTTATATGATACCGTATTAGTTGTTGTTACACCTTCAATAACTTTATCTGCTTTAACTACAAATGTTTCTTGTTTTGGATCTACAAATGGTTCTATTAATTTATCTGTTCTTGGTGGTTTTGCACCCTATTCGTATTCATGGTCAAATAGTGTATTAACAGAAGATTTAAGTTTATTGGCTACAGGAAATTACTCAGTAACCGTAATTGATGCAACTGCTTGTTCAAATACACTGTCTGTTTTAGTTAACGAACCTTCTCAATTAATAGCAAATGCAGTAGTAACAACATCAATAGCATGTAATGGAGGTGATGCAATTGTAGCGGTATCAGCTACTGGTGGAACAGGCTCATATACAGGCACAGGTACATACACAGTAGCCGCTGGCAATTATACTTATACTGTAACGGATGCTAATGGATGTGCAAGTAATTTTACTATTAATATTGCAGAACCCCAACCATTAATTATAAATGCTAGCGCAACATCTTCGAATATTTGTGACGGTCAATCCGTTAATTTAACTGCAACAGGAGCTTTAACTTATACTTGGAATAATTCTGTATCAAATGGAGTTTCATTTACTCCGACAGCAACTGCAAATTATATTGTTATTGGCACTGATATTAATGGTTGCATTGGTAGTGAAACAATCTCAATAACCGTTAATACTTTACCCATTGTAATAGCTAATACAAGTTCAACAATAATATGTATTGGGCAACCCTTAACATTAACAGGAGGTGGTACAGCAACTACTTATTCTTGGACTAATGGCGTTTCTGACGGCATCGCTTTTACTCCAACTATCAATAACTCTTATATAGTAACAGGAACAGCTGTGAATGGTTGTAGCAATTCAGATACAATAGATATTACGCTAAATCAACTGCCTTCCTTAAGTATAATAACCTCTTCATCTTCTATTTGTGCTGGTGAAACATCTATTTTAACGGCAACTGGAGCTAATACTTATTTATGGAATAATGGTGTTTCAACCTCATCTTTAGTTGTTTCACCATCAACAACAACTGTTTATACATTAACTGGTACAAGTGTTTTTGGTTGTTCAAATACACAAACAGTAATTATTAATGTAAATACTTTACCAATAATTTTTGCAAGTAGTCCGGGAACAGCTCAACCAATACCTTCATATATTTCAACAAGTGGATTAATTGCTTGGTATCCGTTTAATGGAAATTCGAACGACGAAAGTGGTAATGCATTAAATGGAATAGTTTCAGGAGCGACATTAACATCTGATAGATTTGGGGTTTCAAATCAATCATATAGTTTTAATGGATTAACAGATAATATTTCTGTCCCTCACAATTCAATTTTAAATAGTTATCCACTAACTATTTCGTGTTGGATTAAAACTGACGCAAGTTTTTCAGGTGGAAATATTTTAAAAAAATATTTAAATTCAAGCTGGAATGGTTGGAGTTTAGCCTTAGATAGTGTTTCAAATGATTTAGCAATGATTATTCCTCATTATCTTAGATCCAGCTCGCCTTGTAATGGAATTGTAGAAGGTTATGGCATTTGTGGAAATCCAGTTGGCTTAAATCATAAAGGAAGTGTAAACGATTTAAACTGGCATTCAATAGTTTTTAAAGTTGATAATATAGGAGGAACTCTTTATTTGGATGGGCAACCTGTAGGTCAACAAAATTGGATTGGTTTGCCAGGAGGTGTAACATCCACAATTCAAATGTTAATTGGTCAAAATTTTAAAGGAAAAATAGATGACATAGGTTTATGGAATAGAGCTTTAACAAATCAAGAAATTACTGACTTATATACTGCAACTTCTCCTTCAATTTGTTCGGGTGTTACAACAACTCTTACTTCTAGTGGAGCAAATTCTTATACATGGAATCCAGGATCACTTGTTGGATCTTCTGTTTTAGTTAATCCAACTACCAATACTACATTCACTATTACAGGTATAAATTCTGCGGGTTGCTCAAACACAAAAACTCTAAGTTTGATTGTTAATCCTTTACCACAAATAATAGCTTCTGCTTCATCTAATTCTGTATGTGCAGGCAATACTATTTCATTAACAGGAAGTGGCTCGATTACTAATTATACATGGACTAATGGCGTTAACAATGGCGTGGCTTTTACACCCACTATTAGTAGCACATATATAGTGACCGGAATAGGTGTTAATGGTTGCAGTAATTCAGATACGTTAGATGTTACTATAAATTCTTTACCTTCTTTAAGTTTAACAGCATTTCCTTCTTCTATTTGTGCAGGATCATCCGCAACATTATCAGCGTTAGGTGCAACTACTTATTCTTGGAGTACAGGATCTTCATTATCTACAATTTTTGAAAGTCCAATTGCAAATACAATTTATACAGTTATAGGAACTGATATAGTTGGTTGCGTAAATACAGAAACATTGAGTTTAACTGTTAATGCTTTACCTAGTTTAACAATTTCACCTTCCTCAAATTCGGTTTGTGTTGGGAATTCAGCAACATTAACAGCAGTTGGTGCTAATACATACTCATGGAGCACAGGTGCTACAACTTCTTCTGAGGTTGTTTCGCCCACTGCAACTACAATATACACGGTTGTTGGTATAGATGCTATTGGATGTTCAAATTGGGATACACTAAGAGTATTTGCTAATTCATTACCAAATATAATAACCAATGTAAATACAAATACGGTTTGTTTAGGGGGCGCAGTTGTGTTTTCAAATTTAGGAGCAACTACATTTACCCTAAACCCATCCGCTTTTACTGGAAGTTTAATAAGCGTTCCAATGAATACAGTAGGTGTAACAAATTATACTGTAACAGGCACTGGACCTATAGGTTGTTCAAATACTGTAACAGTAAGTTTAACAACTTTAGATATTCCAACTGTTTTAATATCTCCTTCAAGTAATACAATATGTTCAGGTCAGTCTGTTATTTTAAATGCATCAGGAGCAAATACTTATACTTGGTCTAATTCAGGAACTGTTTCTTTTTCAATTACAGACGTACCTTCGTTTAGTACATCATATTCTGTAATTGGTTTAGATATTAATGGGTGTTCAAATTCGGCTTCAACTACAGTTAATGTTTCTAACACACCATCGGTTAGTATTAGTTCTCCTTCTACAAATGTATGTTCGGGTTACACGATGGGCATTTCTGCAAGTGGAGCCTCGAGTTATATTTGGTCTACAGGCGCTATTTCAAATTCGATTAATGTACAACCATTTATTAATACGACATACAGTGTTGTGGGAAGCAATGGCAGCACATGCACCGATACAGCTTTTTGGACGTTAACAGTTTTACCTTTGCCAAGTGTTATAGCTAATGCTAGTTCAACGTTAATTTGTGACGGACAATCAGTAACATTAACCGGTGGCGGTTCAGCTTCTACTTATACATGGACTAATGGCGTTAATGATGGTATAGCTTTTACGCCAACAGTTAATAATACATATCAAGTAACCGGAATAGATTTGAATGGATGTAATTCAAACAGTACAATAATTGTTGATGTTTATTACGGAACAACTGCAATTCCTTCTGTTAATCCTAGAGTGATATGTATTGGAGATACCTCATTTTTATCGGTTATCGGAGGTAGTATTCCAACTTGGAGCTTGAACAGTAATCCAAACATATTAAGTGTTGCACCTATGTCAGATGTTTCATATACGTATTCAGCAGTTGATAATAACGGTTGTGTTGGTGATATAATTTTTAATATTAGTATTGACGAAGCATGCGCGATTGCTGTTTACAATGGATTGACACCAAATGGTGATGGAATTAATGATTTTTGGATAATTGACAATATTGAGAATTATTCAAATAACAAAGTCTACATTTATAATCGCTGGGGAAATAAGGTATTTCAGACTTCAAACTATAATAACGCTGAGAATGTTTGGGATGGAAAATTTAATGGTCAGGTTGTACCATCTGGAACTTATTTTTATGTTATTGAAAGTAATGAATTAATTAAAAAAGGTTGGATAGAAATTACTAATTAAAAGGATTATGAAAATCATAAAAATAATAATAATATTTTGTTGTGCCTTTGTCATTTCTGTTTTTGCTCAACAAGATCCTCAATATAGCCAATATCAATTTAATCAAATGATAATAAATCCCGCTTATGCAGGAACTAAAGATGCATTGTGCGCAATAATTGATATTAGAAAACAATGGAGTGGATTTGATGGTTCACCATCAACACAATCATTTAGTTTTCATGGACCATTAAAGAAAAAACGTATTGGCTTAGGATTTAGTGCTTATAATGATATTATAGGTCCAAAAAGAGTTACGGCTGCATATGGTAACTTTTCATATATATTACCTTTAACCAATCAATTAAAATTTTCATTTGGTATTAGAGCTGGTTTTGTAAATTATGTATTTGATTTTAATAAAGTGAAATATAAAGATGCAGGCGAATCGAATGCCGTTGCGAATATTTCAACCAATAAATTTAAACCTGATGTTGATGCTGGTTTATATTTAAAATCTAATTCATTTTATGCTGGTTTTAGTGCCACACATTTAAACTCAGCTTATATTTATAAAGATAAAGTATCATATACCAACGCTACCGGAAATCAGTTAGAATATGATTTAACGTATAAATTAAATATGCATATTTTCGGAATTATAAGTAAGGGATTTGCAGTAGGTGATAATTTAATTATCAATCCTACTATAATTTACAAAGGCACTAAGTCAATTGTTAATATTGATGGTAATTTAAATTTTTTAATCAAACAAAAATTATGGTTTGGTGTATTTTATAGATCAGATGCAACCGTTGGTGCTTTAGCCCAGGTAATAATTAGTAATAATGTTCGAATTGGATATTCTTTTGATACAGGAATTAGTAAAGTGCAAAAAAGACTTGGCAACGGACATGAAATTATGATTGGTTTTGATTTTAATACGTTTAAATCTAAAATGTTATCACCACGTTACTTGTAAAATGGATTTAACGGTTTCTATGAAGAATAATATAATATATATTTCATTTTTAATTTTTATCGGTTACACGTTAAGCTTTGCTCAAATGAAAAAAGCTGAAAAGCATTTTGCAAATTTTGATTACGCTAAAGCAATTCCTGCCTATGAAAAAGTTGCTAAGGGTAATTCTAGCGATAAGCAGAATGCGATGATTAAATTGGCTGATTGTTATCGTATTTTAAATAATTACTCAAAAGCAGAGTTTTACTATTACCAGGCTATAACTATTGGCAAAGTTCCAACAATGGTAAATTATAATTATGGTCATATTTTAAAATCAAACAATAAATATAGTGAGGCATTAAAACAGTATTATATTTTTTTAGAGGAGAATAAGACAAGTAAAATTGCTGAAAATGCCATAAAATCATGTCTAGAAATAAAATATTGGGAATCAAAACCAAAAGAGTATGAAATAATTAATATTGAAAATTTAAATACCAATCGTTCAGAATTCTGTCCGGTTATTATTAATAATAGATTAGTTTATGTTGCGGAAAGAGTGTATGATATTGTTGATTTTGAAAAATCGGCTACTAATAATCAACCTTATTTAAATATTTTCTCGTCTGAAATAAAAAATAATGAAATAAAAAAAGGAAAATTACTTTCAAAAAAAGTGAATTCAAGTTTTCATGATGGTCCAATTTCTTTTACAAACGATGGTAAATTAGCAGCTTATACTCGCGTAAATTACATAGTTAATAAAAAGAATAAAAGCTTTGTTAACAGAGCCAAAATATATTTTAGTGAAATCAATGGAACGTCATACTCAAATTCAAAACCATTTGAATATAACAGTGATGATTATTCTTGCTCACATCCCTCTTTAAATGCAGATGGTACTGTTTTGTTTTTCTCATCTGATATGCATGGAACTTTGGGAGGACAAGATATTTGGATGTGTAAAAAAAATGGTGATAGTTGGGATAAACCAGTTAATTTAGGATTTGATGTAAATACATCTGGCGATGAGGTTTTTCCATCCATAAAAAAAGATGGAATGTTATATTTTTCATCTAATGGTTTACCTGGTTTTGGAGATTTGGATATTTTTACAGCTCACCAAAAAAATGGTAATTGGTTATTAAACAGAAATGAAGGACTTTATTTAAATAGTAAATTCGATGATTTTGGTATTACTTTTTTAAATGATTCTGTTGGCTATTTTTCATCAAACAGAGAAGGAGGAAGGGGAGCGGATGATATTTATAGTTTTAAATACACAAATAAAAATGTTTTAGTTGATGGTACTGTTTTATTAACTGAAAATTCAAACGATCCGGCTGTGGGAGTAAAAGTTTTTTTATTGGATAATAATGAAAAAACTATAGATTCAACCAAAACAGATGATAAAGGGTATTTTGTTTTTAATAATTTAGATGTTGATAAAACCTACATGGCAGAAATTGAAGGTACAGATGCTAATTTAAAAAATAAATCGAGGTACTATTTAGCTGATAAAAATGCCCAAATTTTAAGAATCACACATGATAATAAATCTGGAAAAAAGTTTGTATTTAAAAATTTACCGATTGATCCAAATGGTATGCCCGATTTATATAATGACGATGATTTAAGTTTGGCAGGTAATTTAAAATACGGAGAAAATCCAAGTAAACCAGTTGCTAATAAAAAAGTAATTATTAAAAATGAATTTGGCGATATTGTAGAGGAAACTTTTACAAATGAACTTGGCGCTTTTGCTTTCAGAAATTTGCCATTAGATCAAAATTATTCAATTACAATTGATGATAGTGATTTACCAGCTGATGCGAAAATTACTTTAACGAATAAAAGTGGTAAAGAAATTAAATTTGCTCGTTCTGATACAAAAGGAAATTTTAAATTTTCATTGTTAGGTGTTGAAAAATCAGCTATTTCAGATTTAAGTGTTGATGATAAGGATTTAATTATGGCATTGAAAGGTTATTTATATGATCAGAATAAGAAAGCCCTAGGAAATGCAAAGGTTATTATTTTCAATACGGTTGAGGTTATAGCAAATATTATAACAGACGATAAGGGAAAGTTTACTTTTCAAAATTTAGGAACTGATAAAAATTATTTTTTTGGCATCGATGACACTGATCCTCGATTTGCAAGTGTTACTAAAGTTTATGTAGCAGATTCAAGAGGTCGTATTTATAAAGAATTAAATCGTAACACAACTGGTAAATTTCAGTTTGAGTTAATAGATTTAGATAGAACTGCTTTAGGGAATTATTTGCCTGAAGATGTTTTGTCGTTAACATTTAAAAATAAAGAAAAACAAAATACTTTAGTTGCTAAAAAGAATACCGAAAATAAGATGGCGGATAAACCGAGTGATACAGTAAATGAAAAAAATATTTCGAAACAAAGTAAAGTGAAAAATAAAAAGGTGGTTGTTTTAGATAGTACTATGTATTATTCTTATGGTTTGTATGAAACAGATAATAATGGTAAAAATATTTTAGATAAAATAGCTAGTATCTTAAACGTTAATCCCAATTTGTATTTAGAATTAATTTCTCACACAGATTCTCGAAGTTCTAATAGTTTTAACATGACCTTGTCTAAAAAAAGAGCAAATGCAGCAATTACATATTTAATATCTAAGGGAATTGATAAATCAAGATTAAAAGGAGTAGGAATGGGTGAAACTAAATTACTGAATAATTGCAAAAATGGCTATGATTGCTCAGAAGAAGATCATGCAAAAAATCGTAGAACTGAAATAAAGATTATTGAAATTGTTAATTTATAACAATTTCAATTGTGCTATTTATTTTGATACATTCTTTTTAGAAAGTATATAATTTTTTAGAAATAAATTATTCGTTAAATCATTTTTTAAATGATACTATCAATAAAACTTAAATATAGAATTCTTAAATAATTAGTAAATTTAAATTCTAAGACTACAAACAACCAACATTATATGAATTATATTTTATTTGATGATTTTGCATGGCAAAATTTACTACCACTTACATTTACTAAGCCAGTTTCTGAAATACGTATTGGAATTTTAACGATTACAGAAAAATGGAAAATGTATTTAAGTGGAGATTTTTCATTTCAAACCCAAGAGTTTTTAAGCAAAAAGTATTCTTCTCATTTAACAAATGATACTTTTTTTATTAACGGAAAAGTTTGCCCAACCAAAGAACTGGTAAATGCTATTAATTCATTATCTATTAATTCAGGAATAAAGATGGGAAGCACGTTAATTGCATTTCGAAGTAATTCGGCAACCTGCTTATCTATTACTGAATCGCTCATAAACTCAAAAGAAATAGTGGCTGACTATGTATCTATAAATAATGTTTGGGATATTTTTTCAAAAAATGGTGAAGCTATTAAACAGGATTTTGAACTTTTAACAAAAGGTAAAACTTCTTTTGAGTTATCAAAAACAAATACAGTTATTGGTGATTTTAAAGATGTTTTTTTGGAAGAAGGCGCTGTTGTGGAAGCTAGTATTTTAAATACAAAAAGTGGTCCCATTTATATTGGCAAAGATGCTGAAATTATGGAAGGCTCTGTTGTTAGAGGTCCTTTTAGTTTAGGAGAATGTTCTGCATTAAAATTAAGTTCTAAAATTTATGGACCAACTACTATTGGACCACATAGTAAAGTTGGTGGTGAAGTAAATAATTCTGTAATTTTTGGATTTACAAATAAAGCGCATGATGGTTTTTTAGGAAATAGTGTTATTGGTGAGTGGTGTAATCTTGGAGCTGACACTAACAATTCAAATCTTAAAAATAATTATGGAAATGTTAAACTATATAATTATTCTCAAAAAAAAATGATTGATACTGGTTTACAGTTTTGTGGCTTAATAATGGGCGATCATAGTAAATGTGGTATTAATACAATGTTTAATACGGGAACAGTAGTTGGAGTAGGGGCCAATATTTTTGGAGGAGGTTTTCCACCTACCCATATTGAAAGCTTTAGCTGGGGTGGGGCAGATAGAATGGAAGAATATAAATTTGATAAAATGATTGAAACAGCTAACCGAGTTTATGCTCGAAGAAATTTAAAGATGAGTGAAGTTGAAAGGCAAATTTTAGAATTAGTTTTTGAAGAAAGGAGTAAATAATTATTAATTAGGCAAAAGACTATTAATTATAATTCTTTGTAAATAAATAAAATCAATAAAGTTAATTATCATAATTATATTCAATTTTTTAAGAGGTTGCGTGTAGCAACCTTTTTTATTCTGTATTATTGAGTATTTTTACAAACATAAATTTACGTTCTATAAATGATTACATTCTCTATATTATTTTTAACTGT
>CANHPI010000072.1 GCA_947462425.1 Bacteroidota bacterium | reverse complement strand
GTAAGTAATTCCCTTCATTGATAGAATATGTTTTACCGTTTTTTGGCATTTGCATGTTTGGATGGGATAAGCAAAATTCGCCAATACTTGGATCTAAAGTAAAGCCATTAACACCCTTACCTGTAGTGTAAACTAACATAGCTGAGGAACCATAAATAATATATCCGGAAGCTACTTGTTCAGTTCCTCGTTGCATAAAATCTTCATAAGTTCCCGGTCCATTTAAGCTAACGCGACGATAGATTGAAAAAATAGTTCCAATAGAAACGTTGACGTCTATATTGGAAGAACCATCTAATGGATCCATCGCCACAACGTAACGTGCATTTTTAGAAATTTCAGAATCAATAGGAATAATATCTTCGTTTTCTTCACTGGCAATAGCACAACATTCTCCGCCTGCTTTTAAAGCTGCAATAAATTGATCGTTAGCAAAAACGTCTAGTTTTTTTACTCTTTCGCCTTGTACATTTGTATCACCAGTTTCGCCTAATATTTCAACTAAACCCGCTTTAGTTACTTCTCTGTTTACAATTTTTGCTGCAATAGCAATGTCTCTTAATAAACGCGATAATTCGCCTTTTGCAAATGGAAAATCGTTTTGTTTTTCAATGATAAATTGACCTAAAGTTTTTGCGTACATGTTTAACTTTTTTTAATTTATAAAATATCTGTTTATTATTTACGAGTACAATTTTATGGAATGTAAAGGTAAACTTAATATTAATGTAAAAACAAAAAAGTGCCTCTAATTAGAAAGCACTTTTAAAAATTATTAAAATAGTTTATTTCGTGTATTCGTCTTTTAAGAATTCTCTCCAATCTCCAAGGTTCGAAATAACTTGTATTTGACGATATAATAAATGAAATTGTTCTTCGTTTTCCTCAGAATTAAGAATTTGAAGCCGGTATTTATCAAAATTTGCTAAAGCATATTTTTCTTCGGCAGTTAAAACTTTGCCGCTAAATTCCTTATCTCGCAAATCGTTAATGCTTTCCGCTCCGCCAATATCTTGTTTGGTAAAAAAGCGTTTTGCTATATCATTCTTAAAATCCATCAACTCCAAAGATATGAAACAGATTGATTAATTTAGCATTTTAAATAAATCTATTGCTAACAAAATAATGTTAAAATCAGCCTATATTATTTTTATTTGTTATCTCTTGTGTTGTAAAATGCCCTTATTTTCGCAGCACGATATTAGTAAATATGAAATAGCGTGGATGCTTTCTCACCCAATTTCCTCATTAAAAATAAAAAAACATTTAACTGAAGCGATGAATGTTTATAGGGAGGTTAAATCAAAAAAGCAAATAGCAGATACTTTGGATAGTGGTGGAAAGTTAGACGCATTTAGACATACATTTACAATGGCATATTTAACTCGGTATGTAAGAGTGAATAGGCTAAGGAAATTAGGACAATTACATGAAAAGGGTAATAAGTATAATTTTTACCATAATAAAAATGAATTTGGAGAAAGATCCGATAGTTTGTTGTGCGAAATGGATTTAAGAAATAATGAATTAGGATTTTTAATAGGAATAAGCCAAAAACACCTTACAATAGATGAATTGAAGATATTTGTTTTAACTCAAATTAAACAAGGAAATGCGTGGTATTTGAAAAAAAATAGAAAAAATGAGTATGTTTCTTGCGAAAACGAGCCCATTATCATAAAAAATTACGAGAATAAGTGGTATTTACCAAAATGCCTCGTGAAAAGTAATGAATAGCCAAGTGGTTAAAAATGAATTCATTAGTTATTTTATGGAAATGGAATTGTTTTTTATTAAATTGTTGAAAAGATTGAAAAAAAGTGTATATTTGCCGTCCATTTTGGAAATAAGCTATGGGTAAAAGTCATTACAAAATACAGTTTGGCGGTTTATCATTAGGAGAACACCAATTTGAATTTGAGGTAACTCAAAAGTTCTTTGAACAATTTAAAGATAGCGAAATAACTAAGGCTAACGTGCAGGTTAAAGCAAACTTAATTAAACAAAATAGCTTAATGCATATTTTATTTAGTTTTGAAGGCACTGTAAACCTTAACTGCGACAGATGTTTAATTAATTATGATTGTCCAATTAGCGGGCAAGAAAAATTGGTAATTAAATATGGTAATCCCGAAGAAAGTAATGATGAAATATTAGTGCTTAAAGAAGGAGTAGAAGAAGCAGACTTTACGCAATACTTATATGAATATATTGAACTTGCAATACCAAGCAGAAAAGTACCCTGCGAAGATGAGGAGTTGGATATTGATGTTGAGTGTGATGAAGAAACATTAGCTAAATTTAATGAACTAAAAACAGAAGAAGAACCGAGTGAAAATCCTGAATGGGATAAATTAAAAAATATAAAGTTTAACAATAATTAAAATTAAATATCATGCCTAATCCAAAACGAAAACTATCCAGATCCCGTAGAGACTCTCGTCGTGCAACTTACAAAGCACCACATATGACGATTGCTAAAGATACAACAACAGGTGAAGCTCATTTATTTCACCGCGCTCATTGGTTTGAAGGAAAACTTTACTACAAAGGAAAAGTAGTAATGGAAAAAGCAGTAAAAGCTTAATTTTTTAAATCTATTTTCATAGTATAAAACCTTCTCAAGTAATTGAGGAGGTTTTAGTGTTTATATAGACCTGTCTTTGTTGATACTTGGTAAGTATCCCCCTAGGGGATTATATTAATGTACTAACCAAATGATTCTATAGAATTAATAAGGACTTTGTTTTCTAATAATCTTACCAAACAGTTTAGGGAAAAAGCGCTTTATTTTAACGGCTAACAATTCTTTTCCGCCAATTAAAATTTCTTCTTTATCATTTAATATGCCAGCAATAATTTGTTGAGCACATTCTTGAGCACTCATCGCATTTTCATGGCTATCATCCATTTTATTATGCTTATCCCCAGAGTTTGAAACTGCATTTATTGAAATAGTTGTTTTTATTTTACCCGGACAAACTATTAAAACACTTACTCCATTTTTTTCCACCTCCAAACGCAAACTTTCAAAATAACCATGCAAAGCATGTTTAGCAGCAGAGTAGGATGAACGCAAATAAAAACCAAACTTACCAGCAATGCTGCTAATCACTACAATTTTCCCACTTTTGTTTTTGAGCATAAATGGTAAAACAGCTTTAGATAAATTTACAGCGCTAAAATAATTAATTTCAAAAAGTGCTCGTTCTGTTTCTGCTGTGGTTTCAATAGCTTCGGCACGCTGACTTTGTCCACCATTATTAATTAATATATCAATTCTGCCAAACGTTGAAACTATCTGTTGAGCATACTCTTTTACCAACTTGGTATCTGCTAAATCAAATGGAATAATTAAAGAGTTGGTTGAGTTTAAATGAGCTGTTTTTGCCACACGCACTAATTCATTTTCTCGGCGGGCAGATAAAATTATAATGGCATTTTGTTTAGCGCATTCGTATACTAAGGCTTCTCCAATCCCGGAAGAGGCGCCAGTTATCCAAATGATTTTATTTTGTAGTGTACTCATTATTTTTCAATCAATTTAATAACTTCTAGTGTTTGTATTTCTCTAATGCAATGGCAATTCATGGTTTTTCTGCAATCGTTACAATTTTTATCTAACACTAAATAATTTGCTTGTTTACCAATTGGTTTCCATCTGCCAGGGTGGATTGGTTTCATAGGAGCAAATAATCCAATAGCTTTTTTACCGATGGCTGCAGCAATATGCAAAGGACCTGTACTTGCGGCAATTAACACACCACATTCATTAATAAATGCAATAAATTGCTGTAAAGATAATTTACCTGTTAAATTAGTTACCTCAGGATGTTTTAAAATTACATCTCTTAATAATTCGCCTTCTTGAACAGTACCACTAATAAAAATTTGATATTTTGTTTTATCTAATTGTGTAATCAAATTTGAAAAATTATCTAAGCCCCATTCTCGCGCACTTCCCTTTGATTTTGGGTGCAGTATAATTGCTGTTTTAGTTTGATCAATTAAATCGGTATATATTTTTTCTAATTTTGGAATTTTTGTAAAACCATAATTAGCAGTTAGCTCTTCTAAACTAAATTCTTTTGTAATGCCCAATGGCGTTAATAATTTAGTATTCAATTGTACTTCGTGTAAATCAGAATTTTTACGCGACAATGAAATTTTTATATTGCAAGTAAACCAATGCCATAAACGATTAGTGGTTCCTATTCTGTTTTTAATTCCTGCTTTTTTTGCTAAATAAGCAATTTCTTTTACTGGAAACACATGAATGATATGAGTGGCGTTTAATTTCTTAAAGGCATCAATTTGTTCATTAGGATTGAGTTTTAAAATATCATCATAACTTACAAATTCATCTATATGTTCAGATAGAGCAATGACATCCTTAGTATAAGTTTTTCCTAAAAAAATAATTTTGCTATGAGGAATAAACTGTTTAATAATACCAGCTATTGGCAATGTTAATACCACATCGCCAATACTATCCGTTCGGCTAATAATTATTACAGGATTATTTTGCAAAGGCTTTTTGTTTATAAATTGCTCTAATTTTTTTATATTTTAAATAGGTTGCATAAGCTGATATTCTGGAAATTAAATATCCTGCCTTGCCATCTAAAAATCCTAAGTGCAAAAAATAATGATCAATGAATTTAGCAATGGGATTTGCAATGAGTTTAAAAAATGGCGCATTTTTTCCAGATTCTACAAAAGCTTTAGACGCAATATTTGTAAAGTACTCTACTTGTTTATAATGATCTTCCTGAGTGTAATAACTGTAATGTAAAATATCGCCTTTTAAATGTTTCGTGTTTTTGTCACCATCTTTTAATTCGTATTTATCATGCGGATTAATGCCGGTCCATGAACCTTTTCGGCTATCCCATAATCGCATTTTAGTATCGGGATACCAATTGCAATGTTTTACCCAGTGCCCGCAATAATTAGTTAAACGGTTCATGTAGTAGCCATCATGAGTCCAATTTTGTTTAACTTCTAAAATAGATTTCTTTAGAGTTTCATTTAATGCTTCATCAGCATCTAACGATAAAATATGCGGATAACTTGCGTAAGTAATTGCTCGGTTTTTTTGTTGAATATGACCATCAAATGCGTGTTCATAAAACTTAACCCCATACGATTCACAAATTTCTTTGGTACAATCCTTACTAAAAGAATCGAGTACTACAATTTCATCAGCAATATCTTTTACCGATTCCAAACAACGAGCAATATTTTTTTCCTCGTTAAAGGTTATTATGACTACTGATACTTGTGGCACGTTGTAAATTTAAGATTTAGTTCGTTTGTTTAGTAACAAATCTTAAATTTGTTTGTCTTGAAAACAACCAACAAAAACATAGTATTTAAACCATTTCTTTTATACGCACTTATATTAAGTGTTTTAGTGGTTGTGGTTTATTTAAAATTATTTTCAGCTAGTTTTATTAGTTGGGATGATGGGGATGTTTTATTAAATAATAAAGATGTTCATAGTTTTGATTTCAAAGCTTTTTTTACAAATTATTATGTAGGAAATTATGCACCAATAGCTATGATTAGTTTTGCTATCGATTGGTTAATTTTTAAAGGTAATGCAACTGGACATCATGCCATGAGTTTGTTATTTCATATAGTTAATAGTGTGTTAGTTTATTATTTAGCTACCTTACTTTTAAAAGACAAACTTAAATCATTATTATGCGCAGTTGTTTTTTGCTTTCATCCTTTGCAAGTAGAAACAGTGGCTTGGGTATCTGCTAAAAACAATTTAGTATACAGTGTATTCTTTTTATCAGGTTTAATTTGTTATGCCAAATTTATTATACAAGATGTAAAAAAGTATTATATTTTTGCTTTATGCTTATTTATAGTTTCAGTTTTAAGTAAGCCATCTGCTATTTGTTTTCCTATAGTGTTAATTTTATTAGATTATTTATTGAAGGTCAAATTAGATTTCAAATCAGTAGTTCTTAATAAAATACCATTTGCTATTGTTGCAATTATTCTTGGTTTAGCAACTATTTATACCAGAACTGAAGATAAATTTATTAATCAAAATCATGCGTATGCCATTCATGAGCGTATTGGTTATGCGGGTTACGCCATATTACAATATATTTATAAATTTTTTATTCCAATTAATTTATCGGTCATTTACCCTTATCCACAAAATAAAACGGTGAGTTTAATTATGGGATATAGTATCATTGTGCTTTTTGTATTTGGTTGTTTTAAGTTATATAAATCAAAACACAAAATGGCACTTTATGGTTTGCTGTTTTTTGTTGCAAATTTAGTATTGGTATTACAATTTGTTCCATTTGGAGAAGTATTAACAGCAGACAGATATATGTATTTGCCAATTATAGGTTTGTCTTTGGCTTTAATTTCTTTTTTTACTGTAACAGAAAAATATTTAAAGATACTATTTGTTACAGTTGTTTTGGTATTTGGTAGCTTAACTTTTTTGCGAGCAAGTGTTTGGAAAAACAGTATTTCTTTGTATTCAGATATCCTCAAAAAATATCCGCATTCATTTGTTGCGTTAAATAGTTTAGGAGCGGAATATATGCTCACTAAGAATTATGATTTATCACTTCGCTATTTAAATGCAGCTATTAATGAAAACACCAACTATTATAAAGGTTATTATAACAGAGGACTTCTTTTTGCTCAAACAGAAAGAATCAGAGATGCATTAAAGGATTTTGATAAAGCTATAGACTTAAAGCAATATCCTAAAGCTTATATAGCTCGTGCTAATGTTTTTTATGTTTTAAAAGATTTTTCTAAAGCAATAAGCGATGCAGAAACTGTTTTAAAAACCGATGTCAATAATCCTAAAGCAAATTACGTTTTAGCAAATTGCTATGATGATTTGAATCAGTTAGAAAAAGCATTGGTTTATTATAACAAAACGATTTCAGTAAATTCCGACAATCCTTTGTATTATATGCGAAGAGCTATATTATATGGTAAAATGCAGCAATTTGAATCTTGCTTACAAGATTTAGATGCCTGCACAAATATGGATAGTAATTATGCGGAAGCATATTATTGGAAAGGTGTTGTAAAAGTTAATATGAAGCAAAATCCTTGCAGTGATTTAAAGAAAGCTTTTGATTTAGGATTCATTGCTGCTCAGCAGCCTCTACAGACCTATTGTAGATAAATTATTTTTTCTAGGACATTTTATCTTGTTCTTTTTAATGCATTCGTTAAAAGGCAGTAAATAACGATTAAGATTTAATAGCATTGTTTTTTCAAATTTAAATTCATCTTGTATAATTTTAAAGAAAGAGTGCAATTCATCAAAAATGATTTTAGGAACAATCATTGTACTTTTTTAGACGTATTATCAAACAATTTTTTGTTTACTTTGTATCCTATAAAAGTGAATATTCAAGCATTACATACATGGATTACAAATCGTAACGAGCGTTTAATAATTGCAGGACCATGCGGTGCGGAATCAGAAGAACAAGTGCTTCAAACGGCTTCAAAATTATCTCAAATAGAAAGTATAAAGTTGTTTAGAGCCGGCATCTGGAAACCACGTACTCGGCCAAATGCATTTGAAGGAGTAGGAGAAAGAGGATTAGTTTGGCTTACACAAGTTCAGAAGCAATTTAATTTAAAAACAGCTGTTGAAGTTGCTAATGCACAACATACCGAATTAGCATTAAAACATGGGGTTGATGTTTTATGGATTGGAGCCAGAACAACCGGTAATCCTTTTAGTGTGCAGGAAATCGCCGATGTTTTAAAAGGTGTTGATATTCCTGTTTTTATAAAAAATCCAATTCATGCAGATGTTCAATTATGGCTAGGAGCTATTGAACGTTTTTCTAATTCAGGAATTACAAAATTAGCGGCAATTCATAGAGGATTTTTTTATCCTGGTAAAACTAAATACCGCAATAAACCAATGTGGGAACTGGCCATCGAATTAAAAACGATTTTACCAGAATTGCCTATTATTTGTGACCCAAGCCACATTAGTGGCAACAGAGATTTAATACCTCATGTAGCTCAAAAGGCTTTAGATTTAGGTATGAATGGATTAATGATAGAATCTCATATTAATCCATCTGTTGCATTAAGTGATGCTCAGCAACAATTAACTCCTGATGACTTAAAAGAAATATTAAGTAATTTGGTTTATCGTCAATCATCTTCTCAGAACCCTGAATGTGATGACAAATTAAATCAGTTCAGAAAAATGATTGATGAAGTGGATGATGAGTTGATTAATGTTTTAAAAAAACGTATGTCTATTATTGAGCAAATTGGGGAATATAAAAAAGAGCATGACTTAACTATTTTTCAACTCAACCGCTGGCAGGAAATTTTAAGAAGCCGCTCGCAATGGGCTGAAAAATTAGGAATTCCAAGGGCTCATACCGAAAAAATCTGTCAGTTATTACATGAGGAATCTATTCGTATTCAAACAGAATTGATGAATAAAAAATAATCTTATAACGATTAGTTATCATCTCTGTTATTCCCTAAAAATCTCCAAATATAATATGTTAAAGTGGCTATTGAAGCTAGTGCAGAAACAAAATAAGTATAAGCTGCCCATTTTAAAGCATCTTTTGCATCGGCGTTTTCTTGACCTCTTGTAATTCCGGAATTATCTAACCAAGCTAATGCCCTTTGGCTTGCATCAACCTCTACTGGCAATGTGATAATGCTAAACAATGTAATAATGCTTTGCAAAACAATAAATAATAGTAGCATCGCATTTGTTAAATTGGGGATCATAAATGCTACAAAAGCTAAACCGAAGGTTAAAAAATTCATGATTGTAGAACTAATTTGTACCACTGGCACCAATGTGCTTCTCATGGTTAACCACTGGTATGCTGTAGCATGCTGAATGGCATGACCACACTCGTGAGCTGCAACGGCTGCTGCTGCAACATTTTGACCATTATAAACTGCACTACTTAAATTAACAGTTTTATTAATCGGATTGTAATGGTCAGTTAATTGCCCATCAATAGCAGTAATCGTAACATCATATATTCCGTTGTCATTCAACATTTTTTTTGCGATGTCTTTGCCTGAAAAACCACTGCTCAATAGTTCGCGTGAGTAGGTTGCAAATTTGTTTTTTAAACGACTACTTACAAGCATTCCAATGCCCATAAACACAATACTGATAAGTAATAAAATTGGATCAAACATAATTTTTTATTTTTAAGTACAGGATGTCAAGTAAAGTGCCAACTATAAATACTATGACAGAACAACAAACCAACTGACAATTTTAATAGTATTGGGTATCAATTAATGAATTCGCTTTCCTAAAATTATTAAACCTCGCTCGGCGTCAATCATATTAGCAATTTTTGGTAAATGAGCCCATTTTTCAAAACCCATTTTGTAAAATAATTGCAGACTTGGTTTATTATGATCAAAAATAAATCCCAAAAGAGTTTTAATTTTCAGTTCGTTACAACTATCAAACGCTTTTTCTAAACAAGCTTTTCCTAGGCCTTTTCCTCTAGCACTTTCTTCTAAATAAATACTAACTTCTACTGTTCCATCGTAGGCAGGTCTGCCATAAAAGGAATTAAAACTCATCCAACCACTATACTTGCCATCAAGTACAACAATCCATAACGGCCTACGATTTTGTTCATGTGCATCAAACCAAGATTGCTTACTTGCTGAGGAAACTGGCTCTAAATCGGCAGTTACTAGGCGAGAGGCAATAGTGGAATTGTATGTTGATACAATTCTATCTAAATCACTTTGTTGAGCTATTAAAAATTCAAGTTTCATTTATTATTTTGGTTATTTAAAACATACTCTTATAAATTTCTTTAAAGCAGCATTGCAAACTCTCGGACTTTCTAAAAATCCCATATGCCCATCATGCTCTAAAAACAAAACGTGTTTATTTTTTATTAATTCGGATTGTTCTAGTAATTGCCCTGGAGGTAAAACATTATCTAATTCTCCAATTACCATCATAATAGGGTAATGTGCCATTCCCAAAATAATATCTCTATTT
>CANHPI010000071.1 GCA_947462425.1 Bacteroidota bacterium | reverse complement strand
GTTGAGGAATTTGGAGTACCAAGTATTGAAGTTGAAAAAATGGCAAAGTTAGATATAGAACAAGATAAAAGATTTAGTTAAACCTTATATTTATAGAGATTAAAAAACATGTGCTATAACGTATCAACCAAAAAAATAAGTAAAGAAACCGAAAAGCAATTTAAAGCAAAAATTGATCCTGCTATAACTTTGCCAACTAATTATTACTTATCAGGCTTTACACAACCTTTAGTGCCAATTATAAGTGCATTGCAGCCAGAAATAATTACAGCTTTCAATTGGGGCTTAATACCAGATTTTTGTAAAACTGAAATGGATGCAAAAGATATGCAGACAAAAACATTGAATGCTAAAAGTGAAACTGTTTTTACTCTACCTTCCTTTAAAAGTTCTATTAGAGAAAAACGCTGCTTAATTTTAGTGGATGGTTTTTATGAATGGCGAACCATAGGAAAACAAAAATATCCGTATTTTATAAAATACAAGGATAATGATGTATTTGCCATGGGTGGTATTTTTAACGATTGGGTAAATAAACAAACAGGAGAACAAACTAAAACATTTTCAATCATTACCACTCCAGCAAATGATGTCATGGCTAAAATTCATAATACCAAATTGCGAATGCCATTTATTTTACCAAAAGGTACTGAACATGAATGGCTTAATGTAAATTTAAGTGAGAACGAAATTGCACACATGATGAAACCACTTGAAAATGGATTACTCGATGCTTTTCTAATTTCAAAACTAATTACCAATAAAAATGAGAATCCAGATTCTCCAGAAGTGCAATTACCTTTTAATTATCCCGAATTAGATTTTATCGACCAATTAGAATCTTAAGAAATAGCTGCAAATTTGCAGACGAAGGTATTCAGTTGCATAATTATACAACCTAAATCGACCTGTTTTTTTTAGTTGCACAATCATACAACAATATGCATTTATTCATTTTTTTTTAATTAATAACGCTTGTTAACCTCCGTTAAATTGAGTTAACCGCCGTTAAATGAGTATAACACGTGTTAACCGAATATGGATATTTTATTACTTAATATATTTTGTTAGATCAGCTTTAAGCTTATCATATTCCTCCTGCATTAGCTTTACATTAATAATTCATCAGACCTTTTTTTAAAATCAATTATATTCTCAACCCTTGAATCGCAAATACCTGTTCTGCAACAATTTCTAAACGAACTGATGTTTTTTTAATGTATTTACGAAATTCTTTTTCTGTTTGATGACCGCTAATACTCATAATTGCTGCAATAGAAACACCTTCATTATAAAAGTTGGTACAAAAACTTCTTCTTCCTGCATGGCTGCTCATTAATTCATATTTGGGTACATCTCTAATAATAGTTTCATAACCTCTAATTTCCCTTATACGCTCTAATCCCCTTAATCCTGCTTTGTGAGCAACAATCTTAAGTACATCATTAAATTCTTTCGCAGAAAGTTTAGGGAGATTGAAATTATATTTCTCTAATATTTTTTGTGCAATTGGATGAATTGCAAACTCAATTTTATGATCTGTTTTCTTGGCTCTGCCGTTGTATACTATAAACTCTTTACCCGCAATATTTTTTTTAGTAAAAAAGTGCGACTCAAGTTTATTTAAATCACTATAACGCATTCCTAAAAAGCAATTTAAGACATACTTATCCCTAACAAGTATTTCAGTTTTTTTTGTTAGCTGCTCATCATACAACACTTGAATTTCGTTAAAGTCTGTATAAACAGTATCCACATCCTTTTTTTCTGATTTAATGCCATTCCATGTAAATGGTAAAACAAATCCAGATTCTATGGCAGTTGTAACAATCTGTTTGAGTGTTTTAATTTGTTTATCAATATAATTTATTTTGTAATTTTTTTCTACTTTGTTTGCTTTCGATCCCACAGTAAATTTTGCAGTATACATGTATTCACGAAAACTTTCAATGAACTTAAGGTTTACCTCCTCAAAACTTAATTTTTTATCTGCCTTAAGATTTGTTCTCGATTTTTGTGAACTGCTAAGTTTCTGCCATTCTGCTAAATGTTTTTTTGAGACAAGATTAAATGCTACCAAAACAAGTTTTTTAACTTGGTTCAATCTCTGAAGATTGCGTTTTTTATCCTTTTTTTTATCGAGGTAAAAATCCATAAAACTTGTAAAGTCATTTATCGCATCCTCCTTTTTCTCAATATAATCCTTTTTGAAAGCTTTATCCAATTGAATCTGGATTGCTTCCTTTGTTAGTCTAATTTTATCAGCCTGAAACGTTTCTATGATTCTATTGGTTTCATTTTTCCAATTATCAAGGTACTTATTAATGATATCATAATTTTCTTCGCCAGATAGAACTGCCTGTTTGCTTGACGACCAATTTTTTGTGTGGATTGTTTTGCCTGTATATAATTTAAACGGAACACCGTTTTTCATAAATTCAGTCATCAAAGATGATTTTACTGCATCTGGTCTTTTTAATTTAAGTTTGTAAAACATAATTAGTATTTTTTGTTAAACAAATTTAGGTCAAACATAAATACACAAGTATAAAAGTTATCCTACTCTGGGGTGAAGCTGGGGGTGAAATAACTTAATAAACGGAAAATAAACCGGAAATAAACATTTGAATAAAAAGGGCTGTAAGCCTTACCAATCAATAAACCACGAGTAAATTGAAAGTAATAATAAAACGCGTATAAAAGTTCCACCTTCTCCGCTAAAAGGGACTTATCTTGAAAAAAAAGTTAAGTCCCTTATTTATTTCACGCACCCCCATTTTACTGGCAATTTTTACTTTGCTCTATGTTCTTTAATTTGAGCTTGCATGATTCCAGTCACAATAGCAAACCAAACACTAAAATAAATAACGCTTTTATAAGGATTAGATGTAATTGAACATGTTCCATTAGAACAACCGATGTAATAATAATAAAGATAACCAGATACTCCTCCGATTAAGACACCAAATAGCATTAAAAGGTTACTTAACAACCACCTCTTCAAATTCAACATTTTTAATTTCATTTTTAGTGTTATTATTTTTAAAATTTGTTTTACAGCCATTAGTTCCGCAACAACCAAGATTAAAAAAAGCCATTCCAGCAACAACTAATCCCAATAATCCCAAAACAATATCTAATGTAATAATTGCTTGAACTATGGCGAATGCTCCAAAAATTAATCGAAGCACTCGCATTAATCCCCATGATTTAAGTTTATTCATTTTATTTTGTTTTACAAGTTGCATTTTGCCAAGGTCCTAAGTTTTCAATTTCCTTAGTATAACCAGCTTTTTGTAATAGATTTTTAGCTATTCCAGCTCTATTGCCACTTCGACATACCAAAACTATTTTATCATATTTTTTTAATTCCTCAATTTTATTTTCAAATTGATCTAAAGGATAGTTAACTGAACAATCTGCATGACCATCGTTATTCCATTCTTCAACTGTTCTAACATCTACAATAATTTCATTTACTGCTGTTTGTGTGGTGTTTGTATTTTCCATTGTTGTTGTTTTATTGGTTTGAGAATTACATTGTGTTAAAGAAAACACTAACATAAATACTGCTATAATTGATTTTAATTTTATCATTTTTAGTTTTTTAATTAAACTGTCACATCTGTATTTCTATCAATGTGACAGTTTAAATTATTTAGGATTTTTGTAATTTGCTTTGACAAACATAATCTGTTTTTGATACACCCGCTTCAGCAATTGCTTTAAAACCACCTTCTATTTCCTTAAAGTTATGCACTCCTCTAGATTTAAGAATACTTGCGGCAATCATACTTCTGTAACCACCTGCACAATGAAGGTAAAAAGGTTTTTCGTTATCTATTTCAGCAAACCAACTGTTAATTTGATCTAAGGGTTTGTTGTATGAATCTTCAACGTGCTCAGCTCTGTATTCGCTTTCTCTTCTAACATCAATTACTGTATCTGCCTTCACATCAAAATCTTTAGCAAAATCACTTGCTGTAATTCTATTCACCGTATCAATTTCTTTCCCAGTTTCTTTCCAACCTACAAAACTTCCTTTTAAATGTCCAATCACATTATCAAACCCTACACGGCTCAAACGAGTAACTGTTTCCTCTTCCAAACCAAGTTCTGTAACTAATAATATAGATTGTTTTACATCCTTAATTAAGGAACCAACCCATGGAGCGAAATCGCCATTGATACCAATATTAATTGAACGAGGAATAAATCCTTTTGCAAATTCAGCGGCGTCTCTTGTATCAAGTACAATAGCATCTGTTGTATCAACTGCTGCTTCAAACTCTAAAGGAGATAAAGCTCTCATACCATTATTTAAAACAGTCTCAAAACTTTCAATTCCTTTTTTATTCATAGCTACATTACTTCCAAAATAACCTGGAGGAGGTAATAATCCATCAGTAACTGCTTTTACAAACTCTTCTTTATTTGGTTGGTTTAAGGCATAATTAACTTTCTTTTGATTTCCTAAAGTATCTACAGTTTCTTTCATCATGTTTTTTCCGCAAGCACTTCCAGCACCGTGAGCCGGATAAACAGTAACATCATCAGATAAAGGCATAATTTTATTATTTAATGAATCATATAATAAACCAGCCAATTCATCCTGCGTCATTGATGCAGCTTTTTGCGCTAAATCTGGACGACCAACATCACCCAAGAATAAAGTGTCTCCACTAAATAATGAATGTTCTTTTCCATTTTCATCGATTAATAAAAAGCAAGAACTTTCCATTGTATGTCCAGGAGTATGCAATACTTTAATTTTAACATTTCCAAGATTAAATACCTCACCATCTCTAGCTGATATAAATTCAAACTCAGGTTTAGCAGTTGGTCCGTATACAATTGGCGATCCAGTTTTTTTACTTAAATCTAAATGTCCAGAAACAAAATCTGCATGAAAATGTGTCTCAAAAATATATTTTAATTTCACACCGTCTTTTTCAATTCTTTCAATATAGGGTTGAGTTTCGCGAAGTGGATCTATAATTGCAGCTTCTCCATTAGATGTAATATAATAAGCACCTTGTGCTAAACATCCTGTGTAAATTTGTTCTATTTTCATATTGCTAGTTTATTTGTTTTTTGTGTTTATTTATTTTATGTGTCAAAGGTATTTTGTTATTATTTTTTTGATGGTAACATATATTACACTTAAATAGTTGATTTTATTGACTGTAACTATTGTTACATTATTATTTTAATAATGTTTCTTTTATAATTATGTATATTCCCATTATTAGCACAAACCAACCAAATACTGGTTTTAATTTTGCGCCATCTATTTTTTTAGAAAGATATATTCCTATAAAAATCCCAACTGTTGCAAAAGCAGAAACCATTGTTAATAAACTCCAGTCAATTACTGTTTCACTTCCTTCCCCAAAAAAACCAATCATCGATTTTGCAGCAATGATAACTAAGGATGTTCCTACAGCCTCTTTCATTGGGAGTTTTGATAAAAGAACCAAAGCCGGAATAATTAAAAATCCACCACCTGCTCCAACTAAACCCGTAACTAAACCTACAACAGTTCCTTCTATTAAGATTACGGGATAATTAAATTTTTGAGGGCCTAAATCTTCTTCTTTTTTATTTTTCTCTTTTTTTATCATGCTATATGATGCAGCAACCATCAAAACGGCAAATAACAACATCATTAAAACACTTTTAGTTATTGTAAAATCACCTACAAAAAATACTTCTTTTGGTATAGCTGGTACCACATAAGCCCTAGTTAAAAAAACTGCCATAATGGATGGTATTCCAAAAACAATGGCTGTCTTAAAATTAACTAAACCTTTCCTAAAATATCCAACAGAACCAATTGCCGCAGTAAATCCAACAATAAATAAAGAATATGATGTAGCGGAAACTGGATCAACCGCAAATAAATAAACCAATACAGGTACTGTTAAAATACTTCCCCCGCTTCCAACAAGACCTAAAGAAACTCCAATTAAAATAGATACGATGTAACCAATTATTTCCATGCCGATTTTTATTTATATTAATAATTATGGTACAAAGATCATATGTTAAATACATTTTAACGGTTACTTTTGTTACAAAGCCATAGAATGAATATAAAGACTTAAAGAACGGTATCAAATGATTTTAGGCACTAATTCAATAATGGTTTTATAATTAATTTTGATAATTTTTTTATACATTTACAATATTGAAAAAACTAATTCCAATATTATTTTTATCTGTTTACTTAGTTTCAGTAACGGAGTTGCATGAGTTTTTTAAACTGCCACAATTAGTTGAGCATTTTATTGAACATAAAATTGAAGATAAAAAAACTACTTTAATTAATTTTTTAGTGATGCATTATTCTTATGCAGATGATGGAGATGATGATAAATCAAAAGACATGCAATTACCCTTTAAATCAGGAAATAAATGCGAGAATTTAAGTAATACAGGATTTATTACATTTCATAATATCCAAATTTCAATTAAATCTGAGCCAATTGAATCAAAATCTCACAAAATCTATTCTATTGATTTTGTGAGGTCCGCTTATTTATCTTCTATATGGCAACCGCCTAAATCGTGTTAATTATCATTTAATTTTTGAATTTCATTAATACGAAAGTGTTATGATTTTTTAATATTTTAATTCTATTTAATAAATCTTAATAAAATATTTATGCTTAATAAAATTATTGAATTTTCTATTAGAAATAAACTCATTATAGGGCTTTTTATAATTGCTCTAATTGGTTATGGCAACTATGAATTAACTAAATTACCAATAGATGCAGTGCCTGACATTACTAATAATCAAGTGCAAGTTATTACTGTAGCTCCATCGTTTGGCGCTACGGATATTGAACGACTTGTTACTTTTCCTATAGAACAAGCTAATAATAATATTTCAGGACTAAAAGAAATTCGAAGTTTTTCTCGCTTTGGATTGTCATTAGTAACCATTGTGTTTGATGATGAAACTGATATTTATTGGGCGAGACAACAGGTGGCTGAACGCTTACAGCAGATACAATCACAAATTCCTCAAAGTATAGGAAAACCAGAACTGGCACCTGTAACAACAGGATTGGGCGAAATATACCAATATGTTGTTAGAGCTAAAGAAGGTTACGAAAACAAATACAATGACACTGAATTAAGAACCATTCAAGATTGGTTAGTGCGCCGACAATTACTAGGAGTAAAAGGTGTGGCTGAAGTTAGCAGTTTTGGTGGTAAACTGAAACAATTTGAAATTGCCATAAACCCAAATAAACTGCAATCATATAATATAACTATTAATGATGTATTCTCGGCACTTGAAAAAAATAATCAAAATACGGGAGGAGCTTATATTGAAAAAGGACCAACTGTTTTATTTATTAGAACTGAAGGATTAATTGGAAGCGAGAATGATATAAATAATATTTCCATAAAGGCTACTAAAGATGGTACACCTTTGTTAATAAAAGATGTAGCTGAAGTAAAAATTGGATATGCTACCCGTTATGGCGCCATGTGTTATAATGATAAAGGTGAAGTTTCGGGAGCAGTTGTAATGATGTTAAAAGGCGCTAATAGTAGTGAAGTTATAAAAAATGTAAAAAATCGAATTGCTCAAATACAAAAAACATTACCAAAAGGAGTTGTAATTGAACCATTTTTAGATAGAACAAAAATGGTAAACAATGCCATTGGAACTATTAAAAAAAATTTATTAGAAGGTGCATTAATAGTCATTTTTGTGTTAGTGTTATTTTTAGGAAATTTTAGAGCAGGATTATTGGTTGCTTCCGTTATTCCTTTAGCTATGCTATTTGCAATCATATTAATGAACACATTTGGAGTAAGCGGAAACTTAATGAGTTTAGGCGCTTTAGATTTTGGTTTAATAGTAGATGGTGCCGTAATTATTGTTGAAGCCGTCATGCATCAACTTACTCACAATAAAAAATTCAAACATATTACTAAAATAAATCAAGAGCAAATGGATACAGAAGTGAATCTGTCTGCAAGTAAAATGATGAATAGTGCTGTATTTGGACAAATAATAATTTTAGTAGTGTATTTACCAATATTTACACTACAAGGAATTGAAGGTAAAATGTTTAAACCAATGGCACAAACGGTTGCCTTTGCTCTGCTCGGTGCTTTTATATTATCTCTCACATATATACCCATGATGAGCGCTTTATTTTTAAGTAAAAAAACAAAGCATAAATCTAATATATCAGATAGGTTGATGAGCAAAATAGAAAGCGCATATCAAAATACATTACTAAAAGTATTACATTATCCAAAAATGGTTATTTCATTTGTTGTAATACTATTTAGTTCTGCTATCATAACTTTAACATTTTTAGGTGGTGAATTTATTCCTGCTTTAGAGGAAGGTGATTTTGCAGTAGAGACTAGGGTGTTGCCTGGAAGTAATTTAAAAACAAGCATTGCAAGTGTTACTCAGGCAGCCTCAATTTTAAAACAAAAATTTCCGGAAGTTGAAAAAATAGTTGCAAAAATTGGTAGTGGCGATATTCCAACTGATCCTATGCCTATTGATGCTGCAGACTTAATGATTATCTTAAAAGATAAATCTGAGTGGACATCGGCTAAAACTTTCTCTGAATTAAGTGAAAAAATGGGGAAAGAATTAGAAATTGTATTAGGAACAACATTTAGTTTTCAATACCCAGTTCAAATGCGTTTTAATGAATTAATGACAGGTGCCAAACAAGATGTTGTTTGCAAAATATTTGGAGAAAATTTAGATACCCTAGCAATCTATGCTGAAAAATTAGGCAAACTTATTACTAATGTAGAAGGAGCAAAAAATTTATTTATAGAACCTGTAACAGGTATGCCTGAAATTATTATTGATTATAACAGACCTGCAATAGCCCAATATAATTTAACTATTGAGGATATAAATAAAGTTTTAAATACAGCATTTGCTGGACAAAGTACAGGACTTGTTTTTGAAGGAGAAAAGCGTTTTGATTTAGTAGTTCGTTTAAATAATGATAAACGTAAAAACTTGGATGATGTTAAAAATTTATTGATTCCCACTCCATTAGGGACACAAATTCCATTACATCAATTAGCCAAAGTGAGTATTAAAAATGGGCCTAATCAAATACAACGTGAAGATGCTAAACGTAGAATTATTGTTGGGTTTAATGTAAGAGAACGCGATGTTCAAACAATTGTAAATGAGTTACAACAAAAAGTAGAAAAACAAATAAAATTTCCTACAGGATATTATGTAACCTATGGAGGAGCTTTTGAAAATTTAAATGCAGCAAAGCAACGTTTAATGATTGCTGTGCCTGTATCATTAGTAATGATTTTTATTTTATTATTCTTTGCGTTCAATTCAGTAAAACAAGGATTATTAATTTACTCAGCTATTCCATTATCTGCTATTGGCGGAATTTTCTTTTTAGCATTAAGAGGAATGCCTTTCAGTATTAGTGCCGGCGTGGGTTTTATTGCCTTATTTGGAGTAGCAGTACTAAATGGAATTGTATTAATTGCTGAATTTAATAGACTAAAAAAAGAAGGTTTAAAAAATCTTCAACGTATTGTTTTAACGGGTACAAAAGTTCGTCTACGTCCTGTTATGATGACCGCTTTTGTAGCGTCGTTAGGTTTTTTACCCATGGCAATAAGCAACGGAGCAGGCGCTGAAGTTCAAAGACCATTAGCTACTGTAGTGATTGGAGGTTTAATGATTGCTACCTTTTTAACCTTATTTGTTTTACCAATTTTATATATTCTTTTTGAAAAGGATGTTAAAATAAAAATTAAACCAAAATCAATTATTACTGGAATACTATTTTTTGGAATAGTTTTTAATCAAGCTAATGCGCAAACAACAATAAGTTTGCAAGCTGCTATTGATACAGCATTAAAAAATAATTTAACAATAAAGCATGAAAAATTAAAATCAGATTATCATAGAAAAATAATAAAAACATCAGCATCTATTCCTCTAGCAAATGTAATTGGAGAATATGGACAAATGAATAGTTATTATACTGATAATGCTTTTAGTATTTCTCAATCTTTTAATTTTCCAACTGTTTATATGAATCAAAAACGATTATTAAGTGAGGAATGGAAAAACGCAGTAATGAGTATCACATTAAAAGAAGTTGAAACCAAAAAAATGGTTCGACAGATTTTCTTTACTTTTAT
>CANHPI010000070.1 GCA_947462425.1 Bacteroidota bacterium | reverse complement strand
TACACTTATGCTTGGACATCTACTGGAGGAACTGCAGCAACATCAAATCAACTAGGAGCTGGTAATTACAATTTAACAGTAACAGATGCTAATGGATGTATTGCAGTATCGACTATGTCATTAATAAATCCACCCGCAATGTCTACAAGTGTTACGTTTACAAACGTTACTTGTAATGGAAATTGCAATGGAATTGCAACAGCAACTAATACAAATGGTTTTGGATCAGTAACTTATTTTTGGACAGGAATGCCAAATCCTATTGCTTCGCAAACGGCAATTGGTTTATGTGCTGGTACTTATACTGTTTTAGCAACCGATCAAAATAATTGTACGGCAAGTTCTCAAGTAGTCATTACTCAACCAACGCAAATTATTGCAAACATTACTTCAACAGGGAGCGTAACATGTAATGGAGGCAATAATGGTTTTGCGGCTGTAACACCTTCAGGAGGAACTGGGGCTTATACTTATTCCTGGTCACCAAGTGGAGGAACCGCAGCGAATGCTAATTCATTATCCGCAGGGGTTTACACTTTAACTGTAAAAGATGCAAATTCCTGTTCAGGTATAGCTACAGCCACAATAACACAACCAACACCATTAGCCACCACTTTAACTACCAGTGATGTTAATTGTAATGGATTTTGTGATGGAACGGCTAACATTATTTTTTCAGGAGGAACAGGACCAACGACTTTTCAGTGGTTACCAAATTTACAAAGTGGAAATTTCGTAAATAACTTATGTGCCGGTTCAAACACAGTAATTATTACTTCGAATGGAACATGTACAAGTTCTATTTCATTTACATTAACACAACCAGCAGTATTAACAGCGGTAACATCTGCAACAAATTCTAATTGCGGTCAAAATAATGGGCAAGTTTGTGCTATTGTAACTGGAGGAACTGGGCAATTGTCATTTCAATGGAGCAATGGTCCAACATCATTATGTAATAATAATTTGCCAGCTGCTGCTTACAACTTTATTGTAACAGATATAAATGGCTGCACTGCTGCAGCAAGCGGTATAGTGAATGATATTGCAGGACCAGTTGTTTCGATATTGAGTCAAACTAACGCGAGTTGTTATGGAGGAAATAATGGAGCGGTAACCACAACGATTACTGGTGGTGTGCCAAACTATACGGTAACATGGAGCACCGGGCAAACAACGCAAAATGTAACAAATTTCTCGGCTGGAATTAAAAACATTACTGTAGTAGATGCGGCTGGCTGTTCCGCATCTGCATTTGTCTCAATCACCCAACCTACACTACCACTGAGTAGTGCTATAGGTAGCTCCACAAACGTTACTTGTTTTGGATTAAGTAATGGTGCAGCTTCGGTATTAGCTGCTGGTGGCACAGCACCATACTCGTATACTTGGACGCCAGGTGCCCAAACAAACTCAACTGTATTAAATATAGCGGCTAACACGTATACAGTTAATGTTAAAGATGGAAACGGTTGTTTAAGTTCACAACAAGTTACTATAACTCAACCACAAGCCTTAGTAATGGCATCATCTAGTGTTACTGGTATTTCATGTTTTGGAGGAAGCAATGGTCAAATTTCAACCACAGTTCAAGGAGGAACACCTGGATATACATACTCCTGGTTGCCAACTGGTTCAGGATCGGTATTGGGAGGATTGACTCCTGGGGTTTATTCATTGACAGTTGTTGATGCAAATAGTTGTTCTATTAATGATAACTTTAATGTTACTGCTCCATCTGCTTCATTAACATCTACCTATAACTCATCTCCTGCAACTTGTAATTTAACTAATGGTTCAGCAACAATAACGGTAGTAGGAGGAACCCCCGGTTATAATATTGTTTGGAACACTCCTGGGCTACCAACTGGCACAACAGCGACAAATATTGGTCCAGGAATTGGTTGGATAGCAAATATTACAGATTCTAAAGGTTGCTCATATACTCAAACAGTAAGTATTGTTAACACTCCTGTACCTGTTATTACGGGATTTAATAACACGTCGCCAACTTGTTATGGATTTCCAAATGGAGTTATTTCTGTAAACTATGCTTCAGGCTTAGCGCCGTATACTGTCTCTTGGTTAAATCCTATATCACAAACAACAACTTCTTCCATCTTAACACAAAGTTTATCTGGTATTGCTTCAGGAAGTTATACAGTAACTTTAACAGATGGTAATGGATGTTCAGTTTCCTCATCCACAGTTATTACACAGCCACCAAATTTGGTTTTGCTTACAAGTCCAAATGCATCTATTTGTTTTGGCAATATTACACAACTATCAGCATCAGCAAGTGGCGGCTCAGGAGCTTATAGTTATACTTGGTCTCCCAATATAGGAACAGGAGGAGGCCCTCATCCTGTAAATCCAACATCACTTTCCGCATACAGTGTTGCGGTAAGTGATGTTAATGGATGTTTGGCAACACCAAAAATAATTAACATAAGCGTTTCTCCACCTTTATCAGCATCAGGTTTTGTATTTTCTAAATGTGATGGAGACGTAACGATGTTAACACCAAACATTACTAGCCCTGGCAAAGGAGCGCCCTATGATTTTATTTGGAGCACAGGATTAAATGATTTTGCAGTGCCCAGTAGTTCGGTTAATGTGACTGCGAACATTTTCTCAGCTCCAAACACTTATTCGGTATCAATTAACGATGGTTGTTCAACACCTTTAGCTACTGCAGTATTTACAGTTAATGTAAATGCGTCACCTATCATTGATTTTACAGGGCTTCCGTTACAGGGCTGTGCACCACTAACAGTTACCTTAACAGGAACTTCTGACGGTGCTAATGATATCTATACTTGGAGTGGTAATAAAATACAATCTAATATTGCCGGTAATCCTTATTATGTAACCTTAACTGATTCAGGTAAATATTCAATTACATTAAATGTTACCAATCCAACTACAGGCTGTTCTGCTTCACAAACAAAAATAGACTATATTGAAGTTTACTCACAACCAATAGCTTCATTTTACTCGGACCCTCAAGTAGTAAATATTTTAGATCCTAATTTTAATTTCATTAACACTTCGCAAGGAGCAACAAGTTATTATTGGCATTTTGGTGATGCTTCTGCTAGTAATAGTTCTAATACATCAATTATCACAAATCCAAGTCATGCTTATACTAATGCCGGAACCTACGATGTTAATTTAGTTGCTACTTCAAGTAAAGGGTGTAAGGATACTGCAATGTTAAAGGTTGAAGTTACTCCTGATTTTTCGCTATACATTCCAAATGCATTTACACCTGATGGTAATGGTTTAAATGATGTTTTTCAACCATTGGGCGTAGGCATTGATGAAGAAAATTATAGTATGGATATTTATGATAGATGGGGTGAAGCAATTTTTTCAAGTGATAATTTTAGAAAAGGATGGGATGGTTCTGTAAAGGGAAATTCAAAAATTGCTCCTCAGGGAGTTTATACTTACAAAATAAAGTTAGAGGATGTTTTAGGAAATAAATTAACAAGAGTTGGACATGTTACAGTTATTGTAGAAAACTAAAATTCTAAAAATTCAAAAAGCTATGCTAATTTCTTAGCATAGCTTTTATTGGTTGTGTTTTGCCTAATAAACAACATCTTTGTGAGAAATACACTGTAATTCTTATGTTTCTATAATCTTTAATTTACAAATATAGTTTATCACGAAAAACTATGTGTGACTAATATTATGCCTCAATTTCTGTAACAATACTTGGAAAAATACGAACGTTATTATTTTCTTCCCTTCTAAATTGGTACGTGTATTTATAATGCGCTTCTAATCCAGATTTATTTGGCAAACCATTAATCATCATAATATTTCGGTTTTTTGCAAAGCGTAATAACTCACGCAAGTAATGCGCCGAAATCTGACCTACCTCATCAATAATACAATGTACTTTAAAATCAGTACTTCCACGGTGAGAAGACTCTTTAATAAATACATGTAATAATGTTATATAGATAATAGCTTTTACCAAAATATCTGTTCCAGTACTTCCAATACTATCAATTTTATGTGTCCAACCAGTTTCGTTTAACCCTTCCTTAATATTGAATTTCAATTCAAATAAATCCTGTAAACGAATTTCTTCCTGCTCTTGCTCTTTGATAGCAGTGCGCAATTGATCCAATAATTTAACTGCACGGTTACTAATTTCACGATTTTTATGTGTAGCAAAATCAGTATTAAATAAACCTTCGTTATAAACTAAACCATTTTCTTCGCGGAATTCTTGAATTCGTTTTAATAGTTTATAAACTTTATTGTCAGAATCCTCTAAACGAATTTTAATAAATTCAATTAATTTTGATTCTTCAAATTCAGCTTTTTTAAAATCTTCAGCAATCAACGTAATGATATGTTGAATTTTATCTTTTTGCCCACTTAACTCTCTCACTTTAGTAGCAATACTATCCGTTACTAGTCCAATTTGAGTTGCAGTTTCAGCAATTGATAATTCGATTTTGTTTTCGTTAATGAATGACCGTAAATTTTGAGCAAAGCGTTCGTATTCGCCTTGCGTAGCATCGTTGCGAATTATGAAGTTAAAGTGATTCTCTAATCTAAATTTACCAGCAAATTCATTCACATAACGTTGAAAAGCCGTGTATTCTTCATTAAAATGAGAATCATTTTTAAGAAGTTGTGTACACAAATCCATCACACTGTAATTTGTTTTTTTAGGTTCTGCGCGTTCAATAATATCAGCATATTTATTAAATACAGGAGTTTCACGGAAATTTTTAGTAAAATAATTAATACCATTATTAAACTCAATTAACTCTTCTTCAAACGCACGTTTTTGTTTATTCAACTCCATACGTTTAATGTTGTACTTACGAGCAATATCTTCAATCTCCGCACTTAAATCATTTGCTGATTTCACATACTCATCTTTTTTCTGTATTAAATCAGGAAGTTTATCAAAAATTTCACGTTTATCTTTTAAGTAGTCACTTACAATTTGAGAGTATTGATCAATTTCTTTTAAAGCTTCTTGTAGTTCTTTAATACGTGTATCAATTTTTTTGATCTCTTTACTGTCTACACCTTTAGCTTTAAAATTGCTTTCTTTTTCAGTACTTAATTGAGTTTCTTTTTCTTCGTATTCTTTTACCTGATTTTTCTTTTCAACTTCTAACTCACTGATTTCTGTTTCCTGTCTTGCTTTTAGATCAGCTAAACGTTCATCATTAAATGTTTTTAACTTGTCAAACTGAGTATTAAAATCATTTAATAAATTGTTTTTCTTTTTATTTAAGATAGCTAATTCTTCTTCAATAATATTAATTTTTTGACGGTTACCGGATAAAGATTGCTCAATCTCGTTACTAGCACGTTGTCTCCAATCTTCTAATTCTAAAAGTAATTTCTTCTCACGCTTTTCTGCTAATTCCAAAGAATAGGTTAATACTTTTAAATCTTCTTTTAACTCACCTAACTGTTTACCAAATTTATCAGCAGCCAACATTTTTTCTTCATTGTTGGTTGTTTGAAATTGATTCATTGATTCTTCTAAATCTCTGATAATTGCTAAACGTTCGTTTTTCTCAAATTGATATTCCTCAATACTTTTAGAAACAACCTGAACATCATCTAATTTAAGAGAAATGCCATATAACGATAATCCTTTTGCATCAGTAAGTGAAGGATTTAAATCTGTACGAAATAATAATTCTTCATTTACAACTTTACCAATTGTATTATGCCAATCTTTTACATTTTTTTCTAAATAACCATACAACGCATCATGTTGAACATTTAATTTTTCTTCGATGGTTTTAATTTCCGTTTTAATACGGATAATTTCATTATTAGTTTTCTGTATTTGGTTAGATAAAGAGGATTTTAATTTAATCTCTAAATTTTCCCATTCTTTTTGATTGGTTTGAACCAAGTTTGTTTTAATAGCTAATTCAGATTTATTTTTGTAATTTATTGCTCTTAAATCTGCTAATTCAGTTTCTTGTCCTTTAATTTCGGCTTCGTAAAAGCGCGTATTACGAATTACTTTTTCTTCTGCTTTTAATTCATTAAATTCAATTTGTTTCGAGGTAACTTCTGCATTTAAATCATTTAAAGCTTCTTCACGTTTTTGCTTAAACTCAGAATCTTTTTTATTGAATTCGTTTTTTTGTAATAATTGCAACTCGTTATAGTGATTAAAAATTTCACTTGTACGAGAATTGATTTTATTTATATAAGCCGTTTTATCATTTCTTAATTGCTCAATTAAAGACGAATATTTCATCTCTATACTTTGAACGTTTGATGTTAATGATTCATATTCACGACGTGCTATATTATAATCTACTTGTAATTTATCACGTTCTGTATTTTTTTCAACAGCTTGCTCAATATTTTTCTCTTTGTATTCTTTTAATTTTTTGTTGGCTTCTCTAATTGTTCTATCATAATATCCAATCTCTTCACGAACATCTTTTTGTTTTTCCTCTAAAAGTGTTTTTTGAGTTTCATTAGCCTCAGTTAATCGATCAAGCTCTTCTTGTTTTTCTTGAGACGCTTTGATAACTGTTTCGTTTTGAGTTTCAGCATAACGTAAACTACTACCCAACTTGTCAGCCATTTCCATCTGCGCACCTTTTAACATGTGCACTTGGTCATATTTTTTATCAATGAACTCAATTAATTGCTGAGTTTCTTTTTTTAAATACGTTTCAATATCCGTATATTTTTCGTTGAACTGTCGCAACTGACGATCAACTTGCTCTAACTTAATACTACTATTTTCAGTTGTTAACGAGTTAGCTATAAAATCTTTAATAAAACGGCTATCAATACTACTCTTTGAACTTAGGAATACATTTGTAATGGACTTAGGAATGTTTTGATATTTCTCATTTCCTTTAAGGATGTAAAATTTAGATAATAATTTATCTGTTTCTGTTCCGTATAAAATATTACGATAACGCTCAAATGTGTCAATTTGTTGAGAGATGAAAATTCCACGTTTTTCGAATCCTGCAATAACTTCTTTAATTTTTATCGCCTCATCATTTTCGTTAAAAAAATAATCCGGACTATATTCCGCATCCACAAAACGAAATACTAATTTATTGTGACGGTATATAATAACAAAAAATGGTTTGCTTTCTGTTTGAATTTCATAAATTAAATAGGAGTTTTCATATTTAAAATAATGTTCTTCAAATGATTTTTGCGAAGCTGAAATTCCTAATCCTCTTGTGTTTGCGCTATAAAAAAATAAAATTGCTCGTTGTAAAGATGTTTTACCAAAATTATTTGTTCCAACAAAACATGTATTCCCACTTAATTCTAAATCGGTATACTTTACGTTAGCAATATTAATTTGTACAATTCTATTTAATATTCTGCAATTATTTTCCATCTTCTATCTTACTAATTTTAAATCCTATCTCTATTTTTTATAAACACTAACAATTTTTTAATTACAATTTCTTTTATAATTAATTCACTAGTTATAAATTATACCTTGAGAATCATCAGTGTTTGTTCCGTTATCCTCATAAATAGCAACCGAATTAATTACGTCCAGCAAATAATTATAAGAATCTAATACTTTATATGATTCTGACTTTTCATCTTCTAATTCTAAATAGGAATCACGACTCATTAAGTCGCAAATTTCACGCACCTTATTATGTAGAGTTTCTGAGCGATACAAAGGAATTTTTTGAAGCTTTTGCTTTAAACGAACATTCGCATTGCACTCTTCTGCAATTTCACTAGGTCTAAAACGGCTACCAACGCCAATTTTATTATCCATGCTTGCAAATAAATCAATGATATCAATGTAGCGCTCAAAACGTTCTAGTTTTTTTTCTAATTCACTGTTTGGCTCACTTAATTTAGAAAAATAAAAAAAGTTATTTCCACGTTCAATGTTGTATCTAATGACATTAAAATAGGCTTGTAGTCTGTCGAAATTTTCAGGATTATTAATTACATCATACAAACGATTCATGCCATCTCTACTGCCATTGCTCGAAATAAATGCACCACGAGCCATTACCGAAAAAATATCATGTGTTTGTTTCGGTAAATTAAAATTAGTCGTTTCTTCCATTACTGTATCTATTATTAACCACAAAGTGCGCAAAGAAAAACTGCAAAGAGCACAAAGGATTATTTATTATTTACTTGTTTTTTCTTTCTTAGATTTTTCTTTTAAAGGCAATATTAATGTATATCCCAACCTCTTTTTAATATTAGTTACAGCTTCAACGTAATCATGATATTGCAAGCGGTATTTAAAATCTAAATTATTTTGATATTCCATTGCAATCTCTACAAACAAAGACAATCTTTCCTCAAATGACACAATGCCAATGGCTTTAGGAAATTTATATTCAATTAAATATTCGAATAAGTTAAATTTAGTTTGTGTTAAAAAACGTTCAACCAACTTTTCGGTATCTAATTTTATTTGTTGTTCTAAACCTTTATCCTTAAAGTTCCCCGCCATTTTATCAGCAAGCCCACGAACCATTAAGCGTGTAATTTTATATTTTTCTGCAATACGTTTACATAACACATGCCCGTCATCGCTATATAAAAAATCAATAGGTATTTTTGTTTTTGGTGTTTTATGACCGTTATATTTAAGCGTATTTATATTGCCAACAATTTCTCGAAAGTTTGTTTTAAAGTGAAGCGTTCCATGATCTTTTACTTCTTTTAAACGTTGTGCTTTTTTGTAAACATCTAATTGGTATTGAATTTTATTAATGAAATCTGTAATATCAGTTTGGATTTCAATTAAGAAATCAAGGTTTTCAATCAAGCTTACTTTTAATGAAGATATAATTCCAAATAGTTCAGAGTCATTAGTTATATTAAACAACACGCGCGTTTCATTAACAATAGATGTTGTTTGTCTGATAAATTCAATAATCGTATCCCGTTTTTCACGATAATCTTCAAGCTTTTGCAATTTAATGCGATAGTTACTTTCGTTTTTATAAGTATCATCTACATTTTTTTGAAGCTTAATAATTTCACGCGTTAAAGTAGAATTAATACGTTTCAAGTATTTTTTTATGCTTCGCAGGAAGCGCATTTCACGAGCTTCCTGGTAGAATTTAATATAACGTTTTAACTCATTGATATAATCATTAATGAAACCTGGAGTTACTTCTCCAATTTCCATAAAATCTTCAAACATGGCAACAACGGCATCGTTTAAACTTACCACGTTTTCATATTCATATAAAATATCTAAAGACACCAACTTACGGTATTGCTCTTCCGTAATATCATCTCTACCCAACAACTCGTTTACTGTTATTTGATCGCGTTGACCAAATAGCAATTCTATTACACCACGATTGTGATATAGATTTGAAAGTAAATCTTTTACATTAACCTGTAAACTCATTAAAATAGTTCTGTTTAACACCTAAAAATACGAATGCTTTATAGGTCAATGAATTTGGTTTATTAACAAAAAACAAAGTAATTAACGAGATTTGTTAGTCATATTCCGTAAGTAGCTGATATATAGTATTTTTATTGTTAATAGTAAGTTGATAATGGAGGTTTTGTAAATCATGCAAATAGGAAATGGAATATGATTACTCTAAAATTTTAGATATTTTATTTTAAACCTTTATTATACTCAATTTTTAAAAATAGGTGGTAGTTTTGTTTAATTTTTAAAAGTATAATTATGACTGATATTGAAATCGCGCAATCCGTTAAACCATTGCATATAAAAAATATTGCTGAAAAAATTGGCATAACAGAAAATGATTTAGAATTATATGGAAAATATAAAGCCAAGTTACCTCTTCATTTAATTAATGAAGAAAAAATAAAATCATCTAAGTTAATATTGGTAACGGCCTTAACACCTACGCCGTCAGGAGAAGGAAAAACAACCGTATCAATTGGTTTAAATGAAGGGTTAAATAAAATTGGTAAAAAAACTATTGTTGTTTTACGAGAGCCATCTTTAGGGCCAGTGTTTGGAATTAAAGGTGGTGCAGCAGGTGGTGGCTATTCACAAGTGATACCAATGGAAGATATTAATTTGCATTTCACTGGCGATTTTTCAGCCATTAAAAAAGCAAATAATTTTTTAGCGGCAATTATCGATAATGTAATTCAAAATAACGAGCATGAAATAAAAATTGATCCGCGAACGGTAGTTTGGAAACGAGTGATTGATATG
>CANHPI010000069.1 GCA_947462425.1 Bacteroidota bacterium | reverse complement strand
TCTAAAATATGTTCAGTTCCGGCACTAAACCATAACCAAAATTCATCCATAAAAATTGTTACTTTTGCGTGTGTTAAAAATAAAAAATATAGCGACGTATTCGAAAATTATTACACCTACGGTAAAAAGGTTGTTTCTTTGCCTTATAATTATTGGGTTTAGTTCATTTAATGTATTAAGGCATCCATTTTTTATGTGTGTAACAGACATAAAACACAATATTAAACAGCATAGTTTAAATATCAGTATTAAACTATTTACCAATGATATAGAAAATGCCCTAAAAAAAACAACTGGTAAACATATCGACTTATTAAATCCGAAAAATAAAACGGAAATGGAACTGGAATTATTTAATTACATAAAAAAACGTTTTGTTTTAAATAATAATCAAAAACCAATTATTATTAACTTTATTGGCTACGAAAGAGAAGAGGATGTTATCTGGGTTTATTTAGAAGGCAAAAAAGTAAATCAACCAAAAACTCTAAAAATAAACACAACTTTATTATACGACTACCTGCCTCAACAAACCAATATTATTCACGCTGAAATAAATGGTATAAAAAAAAGCAGTAAAGTCACAAATCCGGAGTGTATAATAGAATTTAACTTTTAGTGTTTTTGAAAAAGAATCTCATCATAATTGCAGGACCTACAGCTGTTGGCAAAACAGCGTTATCCATTGAATTAGCAAAACATTATAATTGCCCTGTTATTTCAGCCGATTCCAGGCAGTTTTATAAAGAAATGAGTATTGGTACAGCCAAACCAAGTGTGGAAGAAATGCAAGGAGTTGCGCATTATTTTATAGATAATATAAGCATTCATGATACTTATAATGTTGGTCAATATGAAAGAGAGGCGATTGATTGTATAGGAAAATTATTTAAACAACATGATACCATAATTTTAGTGGGTGGGTCCGGATTATATATAAATGCTGTGATGAATGGCGTGGATGAGTTTGAGGAAATTCCTGCAGAAATAAGAGAACAATTAATAAAAGACTTTGAAGAAAAAGGACTATCCTTTTTACAGGAAGAACTAAAATCCAAAGATGAAGTATATTACAATCAGGTAGATTTAAACAATCCACAACGAATGATGCGGGCTCTTGAAGTTTGTATGCACACAAAAAAACCCTACTCTAGTTTTAGAAAAAAAGAAAAAAAAGAGCGCTCTTTTAATACTATAAATTTATTGATTAATACAGAACGTGAAGTATTATATCAACGCGTTAATAAGCGTGTTGATAAAATGATGGAGCAAGGTTTGTTGGAAGAAGTTAAAAATCTATATCCAAATAAACACTTAAATGCTTTAAATACTGTTGGCTATAAAGAACTTTTTGATTTTATTGACGGCAAAATAACATTGGAAGAAGCCGTTCATTTAATTAAACAAAACAGCCGACGTTATGCAAAACGACAACTCACTTGGTTTAATCATCAAGGCGATTTTGAATCTTTTGAGCCATCTGATTTAGAAAAAATAAAAGCCTATTTGGATATTCTTATCCAATATTTATAAATCTTATCTAGCAGATACTTTTAATAAAAACCACATAGAAACATAGAAATTGAACTTAAAAAAAGGAGAGAATAGAAAACAGGTTTTTGAACATAGCAACCTATGCATAAAGCGTAGCTTCTCTAATAAACTTTTACAAATACACAACTATGTTCCTATGTGGTTAAAAAGCAATATCAATTCTCTATAAAATATACCATGTTTGATTTTATAAAAGAATATAGAAGGTTAACACCCGCCATAACCAATGTAATAGTTGCTGAGTTTTTTATTCAATTAGTCAATGCAACTTTTATGTTGATTCTTCCTTTATATATGGATAGAAAAGGCTACAGCGCCGAAGAAATTGCACTTTTTATTACCTTTCGATTTTTAGGAGTATTTCTGTTAGCACTTCCAATTGGCAATATTATAAAAGGCCGAGTGATGAAACCTTTTTTTTATATGGCTACCATTTTAGTTCCACTGTTTGGTTTATGTATAGTGTTGTGCATATATTTAAAATTAACCATACTCATATATATATCCTTATTACTTTGGGGTGCATCATTTACTTTTATGCAAATACCAATTACTCCCTATATTTTACGAAATGAAATAAAAGAAAATCACACATCTGGAATCGCTTTAAGCTACAGTACCTGGAGTTTTGCAGGAATTGTTAGTGGTGTTATTATCGCTTTTTTAGACAAAATAAATCCCTATTATTTTGATGAAGAAAAAATTTTAATTCTATTTTCAATTTTAGGTTTTGGTGGACTTTTTTTTATGAATAAAGTAAATTTAGTGGAAGAAATTGATGACTCTAAAACATCAAAAATAAAAACTAAACTTCATAAAAATGATTGGTTCTTAATTTTTAAAGGCTTGGTTCCTACACTAATTATTGCAACTGGTGCGGGGTTAACTATTCCGTTTATTAGCCTCTTTTTTGATAAAGTACATCACATGGGCAAAGGCGATTTTAGTTTTGTAAGCGCTATTGCGGCCGTGTTAGTTGTTTGGGGCGCTTTAATGGTGCCACGCATAAAAAACAATATCGGTTATAAAATTGCCATACCAACAACTCAAGCATTAGCAGTTATATCTTTAGTAGCATTAGCTACCACACAACTATATAGTCAGTATAGTATTGCTGTTTACATTGCAATTATTTGCTATTTACTCAGACAACCATTAATGAATATGGCAGGTCCAATGACCTCCGAGTTAGTCATGAATTATGTTGGAGAAAAAAATAGAGAAATTACTAGTGCTTTAACGTCTGCTATTTGGAGTGGAAGTTGGGTAATTAGTGGCTACATGGTAAAAATCATGTTTAGCAAAAACTATCCTTATGTAAATATATTTTTAATTACCGCGGCCCTTTATGCCTTTGGTGTTATTATGTATTATTTCTTGATTGTAGATTATGGTAAGCGAGAAAAACAGGGTTTAATTAAGTCTTAAAATATCAAAGTAAATTCAACACTTGACGAAATTGCATTTCCATTTTGCTTAGCAGTATTCCATTTTTTCATCGTATTTAGTGCTTTTTTAATTTCTTCCTTACAACTACATTCTTTTTCCTTAATTTGTATAATTTCCGAAACAGTCAACTCACCTTTTAAATTAACATTTCCAACGATTTTAAAACTACCAAAAATAGGTTTAACAATTTGTTTAGATTTAAAATATGAAAGAATATATTCTTTAATAGCTAATTCATTTCCGGTATAAGATGGTTTTGTATTTTCATTAGAAGTCATTCCTGAAGTGGCAGGTATTGCTGCTGATTTTGTGCTAACTACAGAATTAGCATTTTCAAACTTAGTTGATTTTTCTAATACCGTTTCTGACTTTATAGCGTTTTTAGAATCGCTTTCCTCACCCAATTTTTTATATGATTTATCAGTTTCGTCAATTGCATCGATTGCAGAACTTGAATTTTTATTGGCAACTGAAACACTACCCGACTCTAATTGTCCGTTATTGCTTTTTTCTTTTTTCTTAAATTCTGATTTATCATCTAATGCAACTGCTTTTTGTGCTAAAGCGGCTAAGTCTTCGTCATTTTTATTTTTAGAAATATCTTTTGAAAAAATGACTGCTTCGGAAGAGCCTTGTTGATTTTCAGATAAAGCAATAGCGGATTCAGAAACTGAACCATTAACAACTTCACTCTTTCCATTTTTCGACATTAGTAAATCACGAGCAATTTGTTCTCTTTCAGCTTTATCTTTTTCAAATGAAACTGTAACTTCTTCAACAGCTTCTAATTGAGGCTTAGGCTTATCATTATTTTTTGTTTCGTTCAATACAATATTAGTTTCAGAATCATTTTTAGTTTGATTTAAAAAGAAAATAGAAATTATAATTATCAAAATAATTGTAGCAGCAGCGCTAAACCAAATAATTTTATTTTTTGAACCACCTTTATTAGCATCATCAATTTTTTTAGAAATAGATAAATTCAACTCATTGATTAAAACTTCAGCTTTTAATGAATTCGAATGCGCAGCAAAGCCCTCTAAAGCTTCTTTTTCAAAATCATCCATTTGCTCAACCTCATTTGAGTTTTTGGATGTTGTATCTAAAAGTTTCAGTAACTCGTCAGCAGATAATGGTTTATTTTCATCAAGATTCTTCACTATTTTTTTCTAATTTAATTTTCAAATTTCGTTTACCATTTTGTATAAAACTCTTCACTTCATTTATTGAATACCCAGTAATTTCAACTATTTCATTATAAGATTTTTCTTTTAAATAAAAAAGGTCAATGCATTTTTTTTGGTCTTCACTCAATTCATTAATAGCCTTTTCTAATAAATCATATTGTATTTCTTTTTCTTCTTCTTTATTTGGATGCAAAGTGCTTTCTGTTTCCATAAAATAGTCGGCATGTATTTGCATATCAATCTCTTTTTTTAATTTTGATTGCTTTGATCGAATAATCATCAAACAATGATTCTTAGAGAAAGTATAAAGCCAACTTTTAAAATAGTCAATATTAAATTTCAATAAATCAGTCAATAATTTTTCAAAAACTTGCATAACAGCATCCTTTGCCTCATCTTCATCTTTTAAATACTTTAAAGAAAGCCCTAAAACCAAGTGAGAATATCTTTTATATAAAATACCTACAAACACATTATTTTTGGTGTTTTTATACTCTGCAATTAATTCGTTATCAGAGAAATGAATGTATTTTTCGTTATAAAGCAATATATATATAAAAATTAAATATAAGATTTTTTAAGTACAAGATTTAAACTAAAAAATGCTTTGTTTAAAATTTTGTTAATGTTATATTTGTCTCAAATAGTAACAAATAACGTTTGTTAAACTTAATTAATTATTGAATTTTTTAATAAAATATAGCTTATTAATAATTTTAGCTTTCTTAAGCTTAAGCTTTCAGCAACAACAAGGTTTTGATCCAAATGCCAAAGTTAAAGCAGTATTTCTTTATAATTTTACAAAATATTTTGAGTGGCCTGATAAAATGAAATCTGGTAATTTTATTATTCAAATTATTGGAACAAATTCAAATCTTAATCAGGAACTCAATAAAATGTCATCTTCTAAGCAAGTAGGTAACCAAAAACTAGAAATTAAAACCTCAACAAGCATAGATTTATCAATTCAACCACATATTATATTTCTTTTAAGTGAATCTTCTGATATGTTAAAAGAAATTACTTCAAAATATAAAGGAAAAGGTTGTTTGGTTGTTACTGAAAAAAATGGATTAGCAAAGGTTGGTTCTGCCATTAATTTTGTGGCAATTGATAGTAAGTTAAAATTTGAATACAATAAGAATAATGCTTTAAAAGAAGGATTAAAAACCGGCGACGGGCTAAACAGTTTAGCTATTGTAATTGATTAAATATTTTTTTAAATTTGAATAAGTGTTAAAAGCTTCTAAATCATATCATTACCTTAAAAGCATTTTATGCTTTTTATTTCTGCTTGTTTGTCAAAATCATTATGCACAAACCGATTTACTATTGGAAGCCCAAAGACTTTGTAATGAAAAGAAATTTGATGAAGCCTTACCAATTATTGAAAAAATTATTATTCATCCTGACACAAAAAATGATCCGCAAACATGGCACATTCGTTCGTTTGCCTATATTCAAACATTTAAGCAATCTGGATCTGCATCAACTTCCAAAATTAATTTATTAGATACCGCTATGTTTTCCGCATTAAGATCAATACAATTAGATACGGAAAAAGGATTTACTGAAAACAATATTTCATTTATTAAAAATGGAGCCATTTCCTATTATAAATTAAGTATTATGCTTTTGCAAGATTCATTAAATAGTTCAAAATCTGAGGAGTATTACTTAAAATATAAAAAATACACCACTGTTTTTGATCCAACATTTGATTTTAAGCAAAAAGATATTAATTATTATAATACTACTGGCAGTACATTTGAAGACTTGTATATGAGAAATAATTTTAATCAAAAATATGGAGATGTTGCAAAAAATGCCTTATTAAAAGTATTAGAAATAGACAGTAAAAATATAAGTGCTAATATTAACTTAGGTATTTTATATTATAATCAAGGTGCAACATTAATGCGAATGATGGATTATGATGTTGATTTAGCTCAGTTAGATGTAATACAAGAAAATGCTAAAAAATTATTCAAACAATCTTTACCATTTATGATAAAGGTTTATGAATTAGATCCAAAAGCTGAAAAAGCATTAGAGAGTTTGCAAGGGATTTATTCAGCTTTACTGGATGATGAAAAAGCAAATGAATTCAAGCAAAAGAAAGAGGCCTTAAACAAAAAATAAGAGGCTGCTGTTATATGAAATTTAGATTCACCATTGGTAGAAAAATAGGAACAGGTTTTGGAGCATTACTTTTTTTAACTCTTATAGCCTTTATTTTTACCATTGTGATTGTTACTAAAAGTAAACAATCAACAGAATCTGTGGTAGGTCAAGTAACACCATCGGTATCATCTTTAAAAGAATTCAATTTTATTTTACAAAAATCGCAAACCTTAATATCAAAATGGTATTATAATCAATCTGGAAATGACGATCCCTCAAAAACAGAATTGCGAAACTTAATTAATAAAGATTATCCTCATATAAAAACAGAAATCAATTCATTATCAAAAGATTGGACCAAAGAAGAAAAAGCGAAAGCTAAAACAATCATTCAATATAGTGATGGTTTATTTAGATTATATCAGGAAGAAATTATGACTCCTCTTAATTCATGGGAAAGCTATCAAGATGCAAATGTTATCTTTTTAGTAACTTCTCCTTTTGAAGATAGTCAGGAAAAAATTAAAATGCTTTATGTACAATTAAACGACTTAATTACTCAAAAAGAATTAAATGCTGAAACTACTAAAGAACAAATGTTTAGTTCATTTAATTTTTTAGACAGATTTGTAAAATTATTAGGTATTGGTTTATTTATTGGTGGAATACTAATTGCTGTTTTTACAACAAACTCAATTACAAAGCCTATACAACAACTAAAAAAAATGTTATTATCAATGGGCTTAGGTATTTTACCAAAGGAACGAATAAATTATAGAACAGATGAAATTGGTGAAATGGGTATTGCATTAAATAGTTTAGTAGAATCGATGGAAAGCACCACTGAATTTGCCAAACAAACAGGAGCTGGAAATTTTGAAGCAGAATATAAACCTCTAAGTAAAGATGACCGTCTAGGTCTGGCTTTACTAAAAATGAGAGATGATCTATCTGAAAATGAAAGAGTTTTAGAACAAAAAGTAATTGCAAGAACTGAAGAAGTTGTAAAACAAAAAGAAGAAATTGAAGAAAAAACAAAAGAACTTGAAATATTATTTAAACAAGTAACAGATAGTATCCATTACGCAAAACGTATTCAGGAAGCCATCTTACCTCCTAATAATTTAGTTAAACAAGTTTTACCAGAATCTTTTGTATTATATAAACCTAAAGACATTGTAAGTGGTGATTTTTATTGGATTGATAAAAAAAACAACTGGAGTTATTTTGCAGCCGTTGATTGTACTGGCCATGGTGTTCCTGGTGCATTTATGAGTATTGTAGGTTATAACTTATTGAAAGATATTTTAAAAAACACCGAGAGTATTGAGCCATCTATAATAATGGATAAAATGAATGATGGTGTAGCCAACACATTACACACAAATACAGCATCAGGTAAACAAACCAAGGATGGCATGGATATGACACTTTGTGCATTAAACTATCATACTTTGGAATTACAGTTTTCGGGAGCCTTCAATCCACTTTATATTATTCGTAATAACGAATTAATACAATACAAAGCAGATAAATTTCCAGTAGGCATGTTTATTGGCGAAAAACAAAATTTCACCAATAATCTAATACAGTTGCAAAAAAACGACAGCATTTATATTTTCTCTGATGGTTATGCTGATCAGTTTGGAGGACCTAAAGGCAAAAAATTTATGGCAGGAAACTTTCGTCAATTATTGTTAGATGTATCTAAACATCCAATAGAAAAACGAAAAACAATTCTTAATCAAACTATTGAAGAATGGAGAGGTAATTTAGAACAAGTTGATGACATTTTAATTATAGGTGTTCAGGTTTAAAAAAAATAAAAATCATACAATGCCAACATTGACATCGTATGATTTAAAGAAATTAATATAATACTATTTATTTTTACGCAACACTTTCTTGTCAGAAGCAATAATTAAATACTTAGAAACGCTCCAAAATTTTTCCTGATCAAGAATTACAATTTTATCAATTGATGCACTTCCTTCAATTAACTTATATGAATCTGCTGGGTGAGTTGATACTAATTTAACTTTATCACCGTGAATGGGAATTTCTCTAGTTTGCGTAATATCAATTTTTGTAAAATAATTTCTATCTAAACGTTCATTTAATCTTGCCACTTTCCCTAATCCAATAAAACCGCCACTTTTTGTTATCACGCCTTTTTCAGTTAAATCTTTATTCGATCCAATTAAATAATAAGCCGTTTGAAGTTTTTCTGTTTTCATATTAGACTCTTCAACCTCTTCATTATACCTTATTTTTAAATTTGCAAAATCAACATTAAGCTTTTCAAGATTTGATTTCAGTTTTGTAATTTCAAATTCCTTATCATTAACTTGGTTTGAAAGATTTGAAACTGCTAATCTTATTTCATCTGCTTTTAAATTAGAATTTTCTAACTTTTTTGTCAAACTTGCAGCCTTTTGCTTGTTTTTATTTAACAAATCATAAATCACCTGAATGTCATTAATAATTTGATCTTTATTTGATTTTTTAAATTCAACGCTTTCTGATTTAGTTGAAATAATCTTTTGTTTTTCTTTTATTTCATTCAAATTATTTTGGATTTCATTAAAAGATGCAATAAACTCATTCATTGCAATTTCTTTGTTATTTAAAAGTTCCTCCTTAACTGATAATTCATTTTTTATATTTTGATTAACTGTAGAAAGGCTATCCGCCAAAGCTGTTTGTTTATTTCCACCTTGTGTGCATGCAAAAAAAGCGGGAATTAAAGCTAAAATTAAATACTTTTTCATGTTTTTTGTTTTTCTATAATGGTTTATATTTTAAACAAAAGTATGGCAGTGAATCGATGAACTAACATGATACGCATCATTCTAACTATTTTATATATCACATCCAATAATGCACTAAATAAAATTTTATTACTGCTAATCCCATTTTATTAAAAAATGATTAAATTGTTCCTGATTTAATTTTATAAAATTATAAGTTACTATGATCAAGATTTTTACTTTCTCAATAGTTGCATTGCTTTCATTAAATGCATTTTCACAAAAGAAAACTCCAAATAAAGATTCATCCCTTTTCAGTTCATCAACTATAGGTGGGTTAAATTTCAGATTGGTAGGCCCGGCTTTAACATCAGGACGAATAGCAGACATTGCCATTCATCCTAATAATCATAACATATGGTATGTTGCAGCTGCATCCGGTGGTGTATGGAAAACGACAAATCATGGTACAACGTTCAATCCTATTTTTGACAACTATGGATCGTTCTCTATCGGTTGCATAAAAATTGCACCTTCAAATGCAAATACGATTTGGGTTGGTACAGGCGAAAATAACAATCAACGTTCTGTTGCATACGGTGATGGTGTTTATAAATCAATGGATGGCGGAAAAAGTTTTACTAATATGGGACTAAAATCATCTGAGCATATTGGTAATATAATCATACATCCAACTGATGAAAACATAATTTGGGTTGCTGCATACGGACCAGTTTGGAGTGCTGGTGGCGAGCGTGGTGTATACAAATCAATAGATGGCGGAAAAAATTGGGAAAGAACACTTTTTATTTCAAATGAAACAGGAGTTTCAGATATTGCAATAGATCCAAAAAATCCAAACATATTATATGCGGCTGCACATCAGCGCCGCAGACATGAATTCACTTACATTGGTGGCGGACCAGAATCTAACTTTTATAAGTCGATTGACGGCGGGAAAACATGGAGCGAAAGTAATACAGGTTTACCAAAAGGTGAAATGGGAAGAATTGGAATTTCAGTTTCTCCCGTTGATGAAAATTATGTTTACGCTATAGTTGAAGGTATAGCTGATAAAGGTGGGTTTTATCAATCAACTAATAAAGGCGTTAACTGGACAAAGATGTCGGGATA
>CANHPI010000068.1 GCA_947462425.1 Bacteroidota bacterium | reverse complement strand
AACTCTGCAGAAAGAATGTGGAAAAATAATTAAAGCAAATTTTACAGTATGTATATTTAAAAATTTAGAACAATTATCAGTCATTATTGAAAGTCAAGTAAATCAATTAACGGAAAAAATGATTATTTCAGATTGTTCATTTCCTTACATTTTTGAATCTTTAAATTGGACTATTTAATATTTGTTTTAATAGATTCAGAGGAATTAACCTTCCATTTTTCAGTATTATGCCATAAATAAAAAAGACAATCTATTTGGATTGTCTTTTTTATTTACTCATTTTCTATATTTTAATTTTGTATAAAATCACTCTTAAAATTTAGCTCTTATCACTTTCTTTTTAACCATACCTTCAGCCATTTTAATTGCTTCGTAAAGGTTTACAATACCACCGGTTTTTGATAATTCATTAAATTCTATCATTTCATCCTTAGTACCTGGTTTAATTACTTTTTTTCCTTTATATGTTTTAACGGAAGATTTAGTTAATATTTTAATAATTTGTTTTGGTGTTAATTCCGGATAGTAAGATTTTAAAACTGCTGCAACACCAGCCACAACTGGTGCAGCCATACTTGTTCCACTTGCATCTTCATATTTGTTTATATCAGGCACGGTTGAGTTAATATCAACGCCAGGTGCAAAAATGTCAACTGTTTTTTTTCCATAATTACTAAATGGTGCTGCAATTTTATCATTAGGTTTCCAACTTAAAGCTCCAACATCCATAAAGTTTGATGGAATTTTTCCGTTTTCTAATTTTTTGCAAGGATAATGAATGACTTCATCAATATCATCAGAAGCGTTTCCAGCAGCATGAATTAATAAAACACCTTTACTTTCTGCATATTTTACAGCATCGTCAACCGCTTTTTTGCCAGGTGAGTATTTTTTTCCAAAACTCATATTTAGAATTACTGCACCATTATCAACGGCATAACGAATTGCATTTGCTACATCTTTATCACGCTCATCGCCATCTGGCACGCAACGAACACTCATAATACGAACGTTGTCAGCAACACCATCTATGCCAATTCCATTTTTACGGGAAGCTGCAATAATTCCTGCTACGTGTGTTCCGTGAAAAGCTGCAGGTCCTTTGCAATCTCCATTACCATAGTATTTTTCAGTTAAATCAGCATAATTATCTCCAACAATTGAACGCGTATTTGAATTTACATCTAATTGTGATCCATCCATTGATGCTAAAGCTTCATCTAATTTTGCCAATAAGTCAACAACATCCATTCCAGCTGTGCCTTGTCCAACAGCAATTGCTTTACCTTGTTTATCCTTTTGTTCTTTTGCTTCAAAAGATTTTAGGTCATCTAATGTGACTTTTTCTATATTTTTTTCTTTTTTTATTTTTTCAACAACCCCACTAACTGCTTCTTTAATAAACTTATATTGTTTTACTTGAGCTTCAGCATCCGCTAATTCTTTTTCGTAATCAGCTTTAACTATTTGCCAATATTTAAATTCTTTTTTATCCGCTTTTGAAGCTAAATCTTTTTCAGATTTCCCATCGTATTTTGTTTTTAGTGATTTGTAAACACGGGTTAATTCTAAATTATCTTTTTCAACGTTTTTCCCGTCTTTACTTCCCATAAAATTCCAGCCATGAATATCATCAATGTAGCCATTTTTATCATCATCAATTCCATTGCCGGCAATTTCTTTCGAATTTGTCCACATGATGTCTTTCAAATCTTCGTGCATATAATCTACACCACTATCTAAAACACCTACAATTATCGTAGTTGATTTTTTTCCTTTCAATAATTCTGCATAAGTTTTTTCTGTACTTACACCATTAACAGAGTCTTTGGAAGCATCTAAATTAAACCAGTTATCAGGACGTTTGTTTTGAGCATTAGCTGCTAATACAAAAAATAAAGAAGCAAGGATGGTAATTTTTTTCATAGTATTTATTTGTTGTTTTATTCAGGTAAAAGTAGAGAAGATTAATAATGTATCAACTTTTATCTGACTGATATTATTTTAAATAAATTTACAATTATTTTATTTTAAAAGTCTGTTAATTATTGTGATTTGATATTCTCTAATGATAAATGGTTAATTACTCATTTGAGATATTCCTTGTATTAAATCATGTTTTGTAATAATATGAGTTGTTCCTGCTAAATCGGTCATTAATACAGCATTGTTTTCACGTGTAATTAATTTCGAAATATCTTCCATTAGCGTTTGATCATTAACAAAAGGGAACGGTGCTTGCATTACATCTGATACCATTTTTGTTTTGATAGAACTGTCTTCAATTAATTTTGAGAATAAGTAACTATCATTTAATGACCCAACAAATTCATCACCTTTTTTAACCGGTATTTGAGAAATACCAAATTTATTCATGATACTTAAAGCATCTGAAATTGATGAATTAGCGTCAACCGTTAATAATTTTTGGTTTTTGTGTGATGAAATTAAATCTATTGCTTTTGGTTTTTTAATTTCTAAGAAACCTCTGTCACGCATCCAATCGTCATTAAACATTTTACCTAAATAGCGTGTTCCGTGGTCATGAAAAATAACCACAACAACATCACCCGGTTTAAACATGTCTTTCATTTGCATTAAACCAGCCATAGCAGAACCAGCAGAGTTTCCTGCAAAAATACCTTCTTCGCGCGGAATTCTGCGAGTCATGATAGCAGCGTCTCGATCGGTTACTTTTTCAAAATGATCAATTAAATTAATATCCACGTTTTCCGGTAAAAAATCTTCACCAATACCTTCAGTGATGTAAGGATAAATTTCATTTTTATCGATAATGCCCGTTTCTTTTAATTTTTTAAAGATTGAACCGTAAGTATCAATACCCAAAACTTTAATATTTGGATTTTTTTCTTTTAAGTATTTTCCAGTTCCGCTAATTGTTCCTCCTGTTCCAACACCAACTACTAAATGAGTAATTTTCCCTTCTGTTTGTTCCCAAATTTCAGGACCAGTTTGCTCATAATGTGCCACCGAATTTGATTTGTTATCATATTGATTTGGCTTCCATGAATTAGGAATTTCTTTTACCAAACGTGATGAAACTGAATAATAAGATTTTGGATCTTCTGGTTCAACATCTGTTGGGCAAACAACAACATCAGCGCCAAAAGCACGCAAGGCATCTACTTTTTCTTTACTTTGTTTATCAGTAGTTGTAAATACGCATTTGTAGCCCTTAATAATGGCCGCAATTGCTAAACCCATTCCGGTATTGCCGCTTGTACCTTCAATAATTGTTCCTCCTGGTTTTAAGCGACCGTCTTTTTCAGCATCCTCAATCATTTTTAAAGCCATTCTATCTTTAATAGAATTTCCAGGATTAGTAGTTTCAACTTTTGCCAATACAGTGCATGGCAAATCTTTTGTGATTGAGTTTATTTGAACAAGCGGTGTATTACCAATAGTTTCTAAAATATTTTTGCTGATTTTTTGGAACATAATTAAAGTTTTGAAAGTTAAATAGTTTAGAAAGTTAAGAAAGTTTTAGAAATAAATGATGCGATTAATTTAGTGCTTTTAATATATTTTTTTCAACTCGGTCCAATAAATTATCGGTTGGATGTTTGATGAATTTATCACCAGTTACTTTTTCAAATAATTCAATGTAACGTTCCGAAATTTCATTTACCCAAGCATCGCTCATTTCGGGAATTTGTTGACCTTCTTTACCTTGAAAACCATTATCAATTAACCAGCGACGAACAAATTCTTTACTTAATTGTTTTTGTTCTTCGTTCTTATCTTGTCTTTCCTGATAGCCATCTAAATAAAAATAACGAGATGAATCTGGTGTATGAATTTCATCCATTAAAAACACCTTGCCATCACACAAACCAAATTCATATTTAGTATCTACTAAAATTAAACCCATTTTATTGGCAATTTCTTGTCCGCGAGCATATAATTTTTGGGTATAATCTTCTAATTGTAAATAGTATTTTTCTTCTACAATACCTTGTTTCAAAATTTCTTCACGGCTAATATCTTCATCGTGTCCTTCCGAAGCTTTGGTAGTAGGAGTAATGATTGGCACTGGTAATTTGTCGCTTTCTTTTAGCCCTTCAGGTAATGTAACGCCACATAAAGTTCTTAAGCCATTTGCATAAGTTCTTGCAGCATGCCCTGCTAAATACCCACGTATTACCATCTCTACTTTAAAAGGTTCGCAAACACGCCCCATGGTAACAACAGGATCAGGAACATTTACTACCCAATTTGGCACAATATCTTTAGTTGCTTCTAAAAACTTAGCAGCAATTTGATTTAATACTTGTCCTTTATAAGGAATACCTTTTGGTAAAACTACATCAAAAGCACTGATACGGTCACTTGCTACCATGACTAAATATTTGTCATCAATATTATATACATCACGAACTTTTCCTTTATAAAAGTTTTTTTGCTTTGGGAAATTAAATTGGGTAGCAGTAAGTGCAGACATAGTTTTGTAATTTAAGACGGTAAATATAAAAAACTATTTACTAAGACTTAATACAGTTTTAATAACTGTTGATATTTGTTATTTATTTTTATGTTGAATTGCCTCAATTGTTTTTTGAGAAATAATATCCCAGTTAAAAGTTGAGTTAATAAGATACAATGAATGTTCTTTTTTACCAATAATGTCCTTTGAATTAATAGCATTTATAATAGCTGTTTCTAATTGAGTTTTGTTAGAAGGTTCAATTAACCATCCGTTTTCATTACTCACCATGGCAGTAATGGCTCCAACATTTGTTGCTATAATAGCTAAACCGCAAGCCATTGCCTCTAAAATTACATTAGGAAAACCTTCGCTCCAACTTGGACAAACTAATACATCGTTTTTAGATAATAATGATTTTATTTTTTGAGAATCTCTTATTTCTCCATGATAAATAATAGACTCGTGTTTTATTTTCATAAAGTCGGGGATAGGACCAATAAATTCAAACCGATAGCTATCGGTTTGAAAATTTTGATTTTCAGACAGCATTTTCTGTAATACGTTATTCAACTCAATAATACCTTTCCGTCTTTCTGCTCGTCCCAAAAAAACAAATTTTCGATAGGGTTCTGTATGAGAAGAAATTGATTTACTAATAAAATCGGTTTCAACACCCGATGGAATTTCAATAATACGATTTGTATTTACACCAATTGATTTTATGATATCTGTAATTTTTCCTCCATATGAAAAAACAACATCAGCTTGTTGAGATATTTTTTTTACAAATGGCCTTAGTAAAAACTGTTGCAATTTAGCTTTTGCTTCAGGAGCTATTTGAAACATTTCGTAACCATGAAATTTGACAGCTATTTTACAGCAGTTTATATTGCCTTTATACTTTTCTGAAATAAGTTTCCAACCCGAAAAACCTTTGGTATAAATAAAATCATAAGTGTTTAATTTATCTTTAATGGCATCAAAAGCTAGGCATGAATATTTATATGATTTATAAATGTAATGTCCAGGAAATTTGGCTAAGGTTGGGAATTTTAAAACGATAGGATGAATGAATTCCTTTTCCTTTTCTGTAAAAAACTCTAATTTATTAATTTCGAAATTTGAATCATTATAATGAACCAAATCAACATGAATTTTATTTTTAGCAAAGTATTTTACTAAATAAAACGAGTGTTTTTGCATTCCCCCTAATACATAAGGTGCAATTCCATCTGTAATTAAGGCTATTCGCATTATATATTAAATTTCTATAAATTATTTATCGTAAGGATATTTTACGTAAGTTACTTTAAATGTAGGTTTGTAATTTATATTATTTTTTCCGCCAAAAACAACACGTTCTAAACGATTATCTCTTCTAACAACAACAGATTTGTTAGGTAATGCATTTACCAAATAAAATCCGTAATTTTTAATTTCGCCATTTAGTATTTTTTGCATTTGTCTAGCAATATTAAAAACATAAACTTTATTTACAGCATCGTAATTACCTCCATATTTTACAAAGTCAGTTGTTTCTAATTGATCATAAACTAATTGTTCATCACCATCGGAACCACATGCAATTAATGCTAAGCTTGATGGATAAGCGTATTTAGTTGTATAAGGACTGATGATTTCATCAATTTTAATAATTAATTCAGCTCTGCTGATTGAAACAGATTGAGAATCACTAAAGTTTTTTAAATATGGCAAATACACTCTTGTTCTAGTTGCTCCAAAACAATTTAAGTAAACATTAGAGTTTCCTTTTAAAGTATCAGAAGTTCCTGAGCCGGTAATTTGATCAAATAAATTTGAATTAGCTCCATTAGAGTAATTATGCTTAATATTATTAAATCGCAAAGCATCTACGCCTCGAAATGAAAATTGCGTTGATTGACTTTTTGAACTAATGGAATTGCCATCATGATAATATAAATTTACTCCTGAAATAGCATCATCCAGATCAAAACGTCTTATAGCACCAGAACTAGGTGTTCCTAATGCAGAATTAGAACTAGTAATATAAAAACCTTTGTATGCATTTTGAAAAGCTGTATTGTTAGTTAAATTCGAATTAGTTTGTAAGATATATTGCCCCAATGCATTATCAAGCGGCATTACCAAACAAACATTACTACCTCTTGTTTTTAACTTTCCTGTATAGGAACTTACTTTAGAAAACGCTTTTGGTATTGTGTTATTTGTGTAATATGAAGTATTTGAGGATAATTTTTCATTTAAAGTATAAACATCATAGGTTAAAATACTAGTCGTATCACCTAAAGCATCACCAATAAATCGAATAACAATTTCTGCCGAATCTAAAATTGGATTTGCCCCAAATGTAACATTCGTAAAATTATTAGAAATGGAATAGTTAGTATAAATGCTAGCATCTGTTCTACCAAAAATAGGATCTTGGTTTGAACCTAAATATTTGTATTGGTCATTGTATGATTTTACAGAATCTACTCTTTGAGTATACATAAATACAGAGGCTGTGTCTGAAATTGTTAATCCTACTAAATCATTTTCGGGTTGAACATCAAGTCCAAGTATACTGTTGTCGTCTTGTTTTTTGCAAGAAAACACAATTATGAAACTAAATAAAACTAATCCTATTCTTAATTTGGTCATGATATGTAATTAAAAACGCATAATTACTTAAAATTATGCGTTTAAAATAGTTAAAAGTGTATAATTTATTAGTCTGCTAAAATAGTATTATTTTCTAAAACTAAATCATAAAATTCATTATATGCATCTGCATATTCAGCTTCACCTTTAAATTCTAAAATTGGTTTCCCTGATTTTTTTGCATATTTTTCAACTTCTGAATTAATTGTTTCGCTGCCAAATGAAATGCCATCAGAAAAATCAATAGCCAACTTCATTAAATTAATATAGGTAGCGTCTTCCATATGTTTCAGCTCTTTTTTTGTAACCCCATCAATTATTGCTTTATCTATAATTTTTTTATTTAAAGATTTCGTAAATTCCTCTTCGTAAATTGTAAAGATAATTTTTGTTTCGGCAAATAATGGATCTTCGGTAAATGCTTTTTTAATATATAAAGGAATTAATCCTGTAAACCATCCATGACAGTGTATTACATCTGGCGCCCATCCTAATTTTTTGACAGTTTCAATAACTCCACGGTTAAAAAAAACAGTACGTTCATCATTATCATCAAAGTATTTTCCAGTTGCTTTGTCTGTTAAAACAGATTTACGCTGAAAATAATCATCATTATCAATAAAATATACCTGCATACGAGCTGTAGGGATAGATGCAACCTTAATAATTAAAGGATGATCAGCATTATTAATAACAATATTCATACCTGACAAACGAATTACTTCGTGTAATTGATGACGTCTTTCGTTTATATTGCCATATTTTGGCATAAAAGTTCTTATTTCTTTTCCTCTTTCTTGAATGGCTTGTGGTAATCTTCTAGCAATCTTTCCAATATGACTTTCATCTAAATAAGGGGTAATCTCTTGCGACACAAAAAGAACTCTGGCTTTTCTCATAATTATGGATTTAGGTGTTGTTTTTACACAATACAAAAGTAATAAAAAAAAAACCATATATCAAAGTATTATTTAGCTTTAAAGCCTATTATTTCGCAAAAGAGATCGATATTAAAGTGTTTAAAAAATTAAAATTTTATAATTGTACTTTATTGTTTAGTTAAGAACCGAATGAAAAGACCAGAGTTATAAGCCACGAATAGTCATTACTTGAAGTGATGCCTTGTTTGATTTTAGCCACACACTCAAATATTAATTAAAATTCTTATCACTTAAATATCCTTTAAACTAAATTAAATAAAAAAAACTTTATATTAGCGCCACCAAAAAATACACTATGAACTACGATGTTATTGTTATAGGAAGTGGACCAGGCGGTTATGTAACTGCTATTCGCGCTTCTCAATTAGGATTAAAAACTGCCATTATTGAAAGAGAAAGCCTTGGAGGAATTTGCCTCAACTGGGGATGTATACCAACTAAAGCCTTATTAAAAAGTGCTCAGGTATTTGAGTATTTAAACCACGCAAAAGAGTATGGAATTAGTGCAGATAATATTAAAGCAGATTTTGGAGCCGTTATTAAACGTAGTCGTGATGTTGCAGACGGTATGAGTAAGGGTATTCAGTTTTTAATGAAAAAAAATAAAATTGATGTCATTATGGGAACGGCAACCGTTAAAGCCGGAAAAAAAGTAGATGTAAAAGCAGCAGATGGAAAATTAAGTACAGTTGAAGCTAAACATATTATTCTTGCAACTGGAGCACGCTCTCGTCAGTTGCCAAATTTACCACAAGATGGTAAAAAAATTATTGGTTACCGCGAAGCTATGACTTTACCAAAATTACCAAAAACAATGGTGGTAGTTGGTTCAGGAGCAATAGGAGTAGAGTTTGCGTATTTTTATGCTACAATGGGAACTAAAGTTACCATAGTTGAGTTTTTGCCAAATATAGTTCCTGTAGAGGATGAAGAAGTTTCTAAACAATTAGAAAAATCGTTGAAGAAAATTGGTATTGATATCATGACAGAGGCATCAGTTGAGAGCGTTGATACTAAAGGAGACATTAGTAAAGCAACTGTAAAGACAAAAACAGGAACTGTAGTTTTAGAAGCTGAAATAGTTTTATCGGCAGTTGGTATTGAAGCTAATATAGCTGGCTTAGGTTTAGAAACGGTTGGTATTGCAACAGATAAAGGTAAAATTGTAGTTGATAAATATTATGCCACTAACGTTCCGGGATATTATGCTATTGGAGATTGTGTCCCTGGTCAGGCATTAGCTCACGTAGCGAGTGCAGAAGGTATAACTTGCGTTGAGAAAATTGCAGGTGTGCATACAGAACCAATTGATTATAAAAACATACCAGGTTGCACGTATTGCCAGCCAGAGGTTGCAAGTGTTGGTATGACCGAAAAACAAGCTAAAGAGGCAGGTTATACTTTAAAAATTGGTAAGTTTCCTTTCTCAGCATCCGGAAAAGCAAGTGCTTCTGGCGCAAAAGATGGATTTATTAAATTAATTTTTGATGCTAAGTATGGAGAGATTTTAGGAGCTCACATGATAGGTGCTAACGTTACTGAAATGATAGCAGAAATTGTTGCAATTCGCAAATTAGAAACAACTGGACATGAATTAATTAAAACAATTCATCCTCACCCAACAATGAGCGAAGCTATTATGGAAGCAGCAGCAGCAGCTTATGGAGAAGTAATACATTTGTAATTTGATTGCGAAATAACCAGTACCATTTACGTAAATTTATTTATTAGTTTGTTGTCAGTTTTTTTAACGAAAGACAACAACTAATGATTGTAAATTTATTTTTATATAATCCTAAAAAGTAGACTTTTAAGATTCTAGAGCAAGACATTTAATAAATGGACGTGAAATTTGGGTATTAAACAGTTTTGAGTTGTGTTAATACAAAATCATTTCATTGTTTTTTACTCAACAACTTTTGGACTTGATTTGTTGTTGGTCTATTTTGTTTCCCATATGTTTCCCAAAAAACTAAAAAATCTCTGCTAATACTTGATTAACAGAGACTTAAAGCGTTTTTGTGTAGCCCGTACGGGAATCGAACCCGTGTTTCATCCGTGAAAGGGATGCGTCCTAACCCCTAGACGAACGGGCCATTTTGAACTGTATTTACTTTAAAAGCAGACAGTAAATTAATGGAGTGCAAATTTAATATAATTTTCTTATTTGCAAAAAAAAAAAAATGAAAAATCATGAAAATCTTTT
>CANHPI010000067.1 GCA_947462425.1 Bacteroidota bacterium | reverse complement strand
GAGCGGTAAAGTACGGTAGTTTTTTATCTAATATCATTTCTTTTGTAATTGTTGCATTTGTTTTATTTTTAATAATTAAAGGAATGAATTCTGCTAAGAAAAAAGAAATAGAAACTCCTACTGCTCCAGCAGAACCTTCTGCTCAAGAAAAATTATTAATGGAAATTAGAGATTCATTAAAAAAATAAGTTTTAAAATAAATTTAAAAACCCTTCTTTTTCGGAGGGTTTTTTTATATTAACCAATAAAGTTGATGGTAATAAAAAACGCATTTATTTTTTATATTATTTTAATCAATATTGTAGCTTATTGTGTAATGTGGTTTGATAAATATCAATCCAAGAAAAAAGGAAGTCGCGTTCCTGAAAATAGATTGTTTTTTATAGCAATTTTATTAGGAGCCGTTGGTATTTATTTTGGAATGAAAACTCCACTATTTCATAAAACAGGAAAAATTTCTTTTAAAATTGGTATGCCTATTTTAATAATTCTCAACACGCTATGTATTTATTTTATTATCAAAACATATTAGACATTCATTTAAGTCAAGCATAATTTTGAATTTAAGAATTAATATTTAACGCACTTTACTATATATTTTTTCTATTAACGCGTTAATTTCCTCAATCACTAAACTGGGTTCGTCTATCTGAATAAAATGCCCAGCTTTAGTTGTTGTAATGATTTTAGTTTGTGAATTTATGTTTTTCCAATTTTCAAAAAACTGAATACGATATTCCACTTCTTTATCAATATATTCATTATCAACATCCACTTTTCTAGAAATAAGAAGGGTCATTGGTATATCTGATGGAACTTTTAAATCCCTTACAATACGTTGATTGGTCGAAAAACCAGCACTATCAAAATCAAAACATTTTTTAGATTCTGCGTTATGCGTTTTTGTTCGACCTTGAACTTTTAAATATGATTTAAATTCTTCCCTAAAAATTATTTTATCCGAATCACTTCTCATTTCTAATCCATTTTTAAATTCGTATTCGTGAGCAGGCTCAACAAAAATCATTCCTGCAACAGTGTTGGGATACATATTTACGAAGCAACGCATAATATAACCACCAAGCGAATGTCCAACTAAAACATAAGGTGGCTTTATTTTTTCTTTCACCAACAACTCATGCAATTCAAAAGCCATAGTATCAACCGTTCGTTCATTCTTAAAAGCTTCTGATTGCCCGAGCCCTGCCCTATCGTATGAAAAGATTTGAGTAGTGTTTTTTATTTTATTATAAACTTTTTTAAAATCAGTTTGCGTACGACCTTTTCCTGTTAAAAAAATTACAGTAGGTTCTCCCTGTCCTTCAACTAATACGTATTGTTTTTTACCATGGAGATAGACGAAGTAACCATTATCTCCTTCATATAAGCTCCCTGAGGAAAGGGCTATGAGTAAAATTAATGGAATAATTATTTTTAAAAATACTATCATAACTTTAAATTAATTCACAAACACATCGGTAAACTGAAAACTCTTTCCGTTAAACAAACCTTTATCACTTAGTTTTAATTCGGGTATTACTAACAAAGCCATAAACGATAAACTCATGTAAGGGGCACGCAATTTGCTGCCTAATGCTTTAGCGCGTTGGTCTAATTTGATATAAGCTTTCGCTACTTCTTCGGCGGTTTGGTTAGTCATGATGCCCGCAATGGGTAATTCTAAAACAAGTTCTTCATTTCCGTTTGTTAGTGAAATCCCACCTCTTGCGTTAATAATTAAATTAACCGCCTTACACATATCTTCATCGTTTGTGCCAACCACCACAATATTATGACAATCATGTGCTACACAACTTGCAATAGCACCTTGTTGTAATCCAATATTTTTAATAAATGCTTTAGCAATTGGCGCATCGCTGTAACGATTTACTACAGCAATTTTCAAAATATCCTCTTCTATATTCGATTGAGCAAAACCATTCACTGCAAAAGATTCTATAAATAATTCATTAGTAATTAATTGTCCATCCAAACATTCAATAACTCGTATTTTATCACCGTCGCATTTTAAGGCAAAATCCTCAGTCGTTTTTAAACTGCAATTAAAATTATTGACTATGGGAGCATTTACAGTTTTGATAAAAGATTTTCCATTTTCGGACACTAACGCTCCACTTATATACGTTTTTAGAATAGTAAAATCACTTAGATTATTTATTTCAATAAAATCAGCATTATCGCCCAATTGCAACAATCCAACCGACAAATTATAATGTTTCACTACATTATAGGACGCTGCTCTTAAAACATTATACAAATCATGCCCTTCGCTTAACGCGCGTTTTACATGATCATTAATATGAGATTCAATCAAATTATCTGGATGCTTATCATCACAACAAAACATAATTTGTTCCGGGTAATCCTTTAATAAAGAAATTAAAGTTTCAAAATTTTTAGCGGCGCTTCCTTCTCTGATTAATATTTTAACGCCATGTTTTAATTTTTCTAAAGCTTCTGTATAGCCAAAACATTCATGATCAGTTGTAATACCAGCATTAAAATAATGTTTCATGTCTTCCGCCATTAATCCGGGAGCATGGCCATCAATTGGTTTACCATGTTTTTTTGCAGAGGCTATTTTTTTTAACACCTCCTCGTCCTTATAAATCACTCCAGGAAAATTCATCATTTCTGCCAAATACACTATTTCTTTTCGGGATAATAAAGCATCAATGTCATTTGAGTCGATTACGGCACCAGCTGTTTCATAATTTGTAGCAGGTACGCATGACGGTGCTCCAAAATAAAAATGAAAAGGAACTTGTTTAGCATTATCAATCATATAATCAACACCTGCAACTCCCAAAACGTTAGCTATTTCATGCGGATCAGATATGGTGCCAACAGTGCCGTGTGTAACGGCAATACGTGCAAATTCTGACGGCACCAACATGCTACTTTCAACATGAACGTGTGCATCAATAAAGCCGGGTAAAATATAGGTATTTAAATTTTCGGAGATTCTTGTAATTGATAGAATTTTCTTGTTTTGAATAGTAACCTCAGCAGCAAAAATTTCTTTCGCAACAACATCAATTAAGTTTGCCTTAATAATCAGATTCATTATATGAGTTTATTTATTTTCACAACAATTATCTTAAGAGAAAATCTATATTGTTTCTTTAACTCAGAAAAAGTTGAGGTGTGTAAAATAAATCTGTTCATATTTCTACACCAGCCAATCTGACCGTTCAAGTTTTATTCTTTAATCCCCAATTTATTTGAATACTTTTTATTTAAATCATTTTGAAAATTATTTAGGTTGAGGCTTCTTCCATTAATAAAAGCTAAAATAATTTTATTTGATTTCATATCTAATATATCGCCTTCAGATACAACCATGGAAGCGAGTTTTCCTGTTTCTAAACTTCCAATTAAATGATCTACGCCTAATATTTTAGCGGAGCTTAATGTTATACTTTGCAAAGCTTGTTCTTTAGTTAAACCGTATGCTGCTGCGGTGCCCGCTAAAAAAGCTATGTTACGGGCATTCATTGCTTCCATATCTCCTTGATTTTGTAAACAAAAAAGCACGGAATCTTTTTGCAATAAGTAAGGTAACTTATATAATAAATCTATTTCAGCTTCTGGCAAATCCGGTAAATCATGTAAACGATTTAACATTACTGCTATGTTGTTTTCTTTTAAAACCTTGGTTATTTTATAGCAGTCTTTTCCGCCAACTACAACCATTTTTTTAATATTAAATTTCTTAGCAAAATTAATAGCGCCTAATATATCTTTTACATAATCAGCATGAATATATAAATTTTTTGAGCCGTTAAAAACACCTTTCATGGCTTCAAAACGTAAGTTCTTTTCACTTATATTAGGTGTATTATAATATGCTAAAGCATTATCAAAAAATGTACTTAGTTCATTTACCTGCTCAGTATATTTATTGTTTTTTTCACTTGGTAATGGTTCTGCCCACCAACCTTGTTTTTGAATCGTTCTCGGAAAATTAATATGAATACCATCATCTGCTTTAATAACAGCATCTTCCCAATTCCAACCATCTGTTGCTAAAATAGATGATGTGCCACTAACAGTTCCGTAACGAGGAGTAGATTGAGTATATAAAACACCATTTGCTTTAACGGTTTCTAAAATTTTACTTTCGGCGTTATAGGCAATCAAACTTCTTATGTGTGGATTATATTCACCTACTTCAGCATAATCGCTTGTTTGCCTAACAGCCTCAGCCTCTTGCAAACCTAAAATACAATTGGGAGCAATTAAACCGGGGTAAATATGTTTGCCATACAAATCTATTGTTGTATCAAATTTAGTGATATCAATTTTTATTAATCTGGCATCCGCTACTAAATCTATTTTACCATCTTTAATAGAGATTAGACTATTTTCTAAAATCTGACCATTACCAATATGCGCTGTTGCATTTTTCAATAAAATATGTTTTTTATTATTTTGTGCAGTAAGTAAACTTGTTAGTAATACAAACGAAAAAAAGAATTTAGTCATAGCTTCTATTAGATTGGTGATAGGTAAATATAAGAAAAAAATAAAGTAACTTAGAGCTCTAAAATTAGTTGGATTCATGAGTAAAAGAATAATAAAACAAGCAAAACCTCACCGTATTTTATTACAGGCAATAGTTGACGCTTTAGTTACCATATTTAAGGAGAATAAATATGCAGACAAAGTAATTGAAAAAACTTTAAAAGAACATCCAAAATTTGGGGGCAGAGACCGCCGCTTCATTGCAGAAACTACCTATGGCATTGTTCGTCATTATAGATTATTAACTCATTTAGCAGGCACAGAAGATGGCTTTTGGGAAATTTTAGGCACGTATTTTATCACTCAGCATATAACAATGCCTGATGAAAGAGAATTTAAACGACTAGTTGAAAAGGAGATTTTAGATAAATATAAAGCCGTAAAGGACGAGAAAATTTTACAAGCTTATCCTGATTGGTTATGGGAAATATGTGAACAGGAATTAGGGAAAGAAGTTTGGGAAAAAGAAGCTAAATCTTTAAATAATCAAGCTTCAGTAGTATTACGTGTAAATACACTAAAAACTAAAAAAGAAATTTTAACAAAACATTTAGCCGAACAGGAAATAGAAGTTGAAAACATAGAAGGTTTTAATGATGCATTATTATTACTAAAGCGTCAAAATGTGTTTCAAAATCAATTATTTAAACTAGGGTTATTTGAATTACAAGATGCCGGCTCTCAGTTTATATCTGAATTTTTAGACGTAGAACCAGGAATGCGTGTTATTGATGCGTGTGCCGGTGGTGGAGGAAAAACACTACACATTGCCGCCTTAATGCAAAATAAAGGCCGAATTATTTCGATGGACATCACACAATGGAAATTAGATGAATTGAAAAAACGTGCACGCAGAGCAACTGCCAGTAATGTTGAACCTCGATTAATTGAAGGTACTAAAACTATTAAACGTTTAGAAAACACAGCAGATAGATTATTATTAGATGTGCCTTGCAGCGGAACAGGTGTTATTAAACGTAACCCTGATGCTAAATGGAAATTGAATTTAGATTTTATAGACAGAACAAAAGCCATCCAACAAAAAATATTAAGTGACTATTCAATCATGACTAAAAAAGGGGGTCAATTGGTATATTCTACTTGCAGTATTTTACCCAGCGAAAACAGAAAACAAGTAGATCTATTTTTAGCAAGTAATAGTAATTTTGAATTAATTAAAGATAAAACTATTTTACCAAGCGAAGGTTTTGATGGTTTTTATATGGCTTTGATTAAAAGAACAAATTAATTACTTTTATGAACTGATGACAATAGAAAATTCAACACATTCTGTTATTGATTCACATATAGACCGAATTTCTTGCATAGAGTTTTGGGATAATGCTATTATTTGTATTAAATTAAAAGAAGGTATTCATATTGAATTAGAAGATGTTAAAGCTCAACGCCGTTTTTTATCAACCAAATATAACGGCTATAGCAAACATTTGATTTTAGTGGAAACTGCTCCTAATGGAACGATATCAAAAGAAGCGAGGGAATTTTCCGCCACGCCCGAAATAACTTCAACTACCAAAGCAACAGCTATTATTGTAAATTCGCTAGCAGACCGAATTATTATTAATTTTATATTGAAATTTACAAAAAACCAACCTGTAAAAATGAAAATGTTTGACAACAAACAAAAAGCAATGAACTGGCTTTTATCATTTAAACAATATTAAAAAACTCATAATTACAATTATTAAATAAATTTAAACAAATACTTGGTCTAAAAATAAAAACCCGACAAATGAAAAAAATATTCGTATTACTAACTCTTTTTATTTCATCAATTAGCTTTTCACAAACAAAAATTGAGCATGTTGATGCTGCTACTTTTAAAAAATTTATTGATGATAAAAAATCTTTTTTAATTGATTTACGAACCGATGACGAATTAAAAAATAAAGGGTTTATTAAAGGGGCATTACAAATTGATTATTTTAAGAAAGATGCTGAAAGTGTAATTTCTAAATTAGATAAGAAAAAAACCTATTTGATTTATTGTGCTGGTGGTGGTAGAAGTGGCGAATGTGCAGAGCTTATGCAAAAACAAGGATTTACACATGTTGTTGATTTAGAAAAAGGATTTGATGATTGGAAGAAAAAAGGATTTGAAGTAGAAATTAAGAAATAAAACAATCATCTAGTTTTAAACATCAACCAATTAGTTGGTGTTTTTTTATAGAAATTTTAAATCTTATCCTCTTTCTTTTTTAATTGGAGAAAAGACTAAAGGTCTTGCAGAAATTTCTTCTAACAACTCTCTTCTTCTGTAAATATCTATTGCGGTATATAATGCTTCTCTAAAAGATGATTCGTCGGCTATTTGTTTTCCTGCAATATCGTAAGCTGTTCCGTGATCAGGCGAAGTTCGAACAAAATCTAAACCTGCAGTAAAATTAACGCCGCTTCCAAAAGCTAGCGTTTTAAAAGGTATTAATCCTTGATCATGATACATGGCTAATACTCCATCGAATTGAGATTGCATATTTTTACCAAAAAACCCATCTGCCGGGTAAGGCCCATAAACCAACATGTTTTCTTTGGCTTTTTCGATAGCTGGAATGATTCGTGTTTTTTCTTCATCGCCAATTGCTCCGTTTTCTCCGGCGTGCGGATTTAATCCTAATACGGCAATTTTAGGTTTACGAATCCCAAAATCTTTAATTAGTGAATGGTGAAGTTGTGAAATTTTTTCAAACACATTTTCAATAGTTATTTTTTCGGAAATGTTTTTTAATGGAACATGACCTGTTACTACCGCAACTCGTAAGTCGTTATCACATAACAACATTAATGGCTTGCCACCTAATTTTTCTCCCAAATATTCTGTATGCCCTGGATAATTAAATCCAGCCTCCTGCATAGAGTGCTTGTTAATAGGTGCTGTTACTAATACATCAATTTTTTTTTCAAATAACGCAAGCGTTGCAGCTTCTAAAGAAAGCTTTGCGTATTTGCCACTCAGCGTTGTTGCTTTTCCCAGCTCAATGGTTACTTCCTCTTCATAACATATAAATACATTTGGTTTCTTTGTATTTACTTGATTAAAGTCTCTTAACGGATTAAAATTAAACTCATCTAGGTTTAACATTTTTCTAAAATAGGAAACCGTTTTTTGTGAGCTAAATAAAACCGGAATACATATTTCGGAAATTCCGGGTTCGGACAATGTCTTTAAAATAATTTCTAACCCTATTCCATTTAAATCTCCTTGAGATATTCCTACTACAATTTTGTTATCTATCATAATTTATAAATTGGAGAAAAAATCAAACAATAACCTCACGCCATAACCAGTTCCGCCTTTCCCTCTATAGCTATCTTTTGCAGTCACAAATGCTGGACCAGCGATATCAAAATGCATATAAGGATAATCTGTGTATTTTACTAAAAACTTACCGGCTGTAATAGCGCCACCATATGGTCCTCCTAAGTTTTTTTGATCAGCGATGTCAGATTTAATTAACTCATCATACTCATCCCAAAAAGGAAATTCAGCTAAACGTTCGTGCATACGCAAGCCGCTAACTGTTAGCTTACTTTTTTGTTCATCAGTTGCAGTTCCCATACTCACTATACCATACTGACCAATAGCTGCTGCGGCTGCTCCAGTTAACGTTGAAAGTTCAATAGCCATTTCAGGCTTATATCGTTTTGCGTAATGAAGTGCGTCTGCTAAAATCATACGGCCTTCGGCATCAGAATTTAGCATCTCAACCGTACTGCCATCCATCATGGTAATAATATCCCCCGGAGCAAAGGCGTTAAATCCAGGTCGATTATCTGTAGATGGCACTAAGGCAATAACGTGAATATTTAATTTTGCTTTTGCAATAGCATACATAGTGCCACCAACAGCTGCAGCTCCTGCCATATCACACTTCATTAAATCCATACTATTTGGAGTAGGCTTTAAACTTAATCCACCGGTATCATACACTACCCCTTTACCAACTAACACATAAGGCTTTTTATTTTTAGGATTTTTAGGCTTATATTCCATAACCGAAAACGTTGGAGGATCAACACTTCCTTGATTAACCGCTAATAAACCACCCATTTTTAATTGTTTGATTTTAGCTTTATTAAAGACTTCTACTTTAAAGCCTGCACTTTTCCCCATTGATTTAAAAGCATTTGATAAATCAGTGGCATTTAAAGTGTTTACTGGTTCATTAACTAAATCACGTGCTTTTAATGTAGCATCAATAGCAATTGACAAGTTTGATAAATTTTGTACTGATGCTTTTGCATCAACAACATGAATGTCTTTTAGTGTATTTGTAGTTTTTTTAGCAGAAGGCTTGTGCTTAATAAATTGATAGTTTGATAAAGCAATTCCTTCTGCTAAAGCCAAAGAATAATCGGGGTTAGCTAATTCATTAGTAATTGTAATGCTATTAAGTTTTTCTGCATTAATAGTGTCGGATATGGCAGCTCCATTCTTCCTAACGGATTCTAAAGAAGTGTAGTGATTCTTTTTTTCATCAACCAAAACAACACAAACTAAACGCGACAAAGTATTGATACAAACAAATTTTTTATCATTGGTTTTAATATCATTATTAATATATTCAACCTGCTCTTTTGTTAGAGCATATTCTGATTTATTTTTAAAGCTTGAACAAATAATAGCTAAACTGTGTTTGCTATCTAATTGAGTTTTCTTTGTTATTGTTGTCATGTATGCGAAATTACTAAAAATCACCGATTTGATATAATACAGTTTATCTTTTATTAACTAAAGCTAGCTTAAAACAATAGAATGTCTATCTCGTAATTTTTTTGTTCTTTTTTCTATGTAGTTAATTTGAATTGTTAAAAGATTTTTACTGCATAAGCACATAATTTTAGAATTGTTTGTGGTAATTTCAGAGAAGCTTAACTAATAATAGTAGATTATATGTGAAAAAACAGATTATCTATCTCTTATTTATTTAGCGTTCTTTTTTCCTATGTTGCTCTGATGTTATTTTAATTTCATGTAACATACATTAAAAAAATCATGTAAATTCAACACTTCTAAATTAAATTAATTACTTCATGGAATTAAATGAATTTCAACAACACATACTGCAAGGTATTCCTTCTGTATTACCTCAGCCAAAAACATACGAAAGCACGATTAATCACGCGCCCAAGCGCAAAGACATTTTAAATGGAGAAGAAAAAAAATTAGCGATTCAAAATGCCTTACGTTATTTTGAACCTCAACATCACGCTGTTTTAGCAAAAGAATTTGCTGAAGAATTAAAAACATACGGACGGATTTACATGTATCGTTTTCGCCCAGATTATAAAATTTTTGCTCGTCCTATCAATGAGTATCCGCATAAATCTATACAAGCAGCTGCTATTATGCACATGCTAAGTAATAATTTAGATTATGCCGTAGCGCAACATCCACATGAATTAATTACTTATGGTGGCAATGGCTCTGTGTTTCAAAACTGGGCTCAGTACTTGCTAACTATGCAATATTTAGCAACCATGACAGATGAACAAACCTTGGTATTATATAGCGGACATCCTATGGGCTTATTCCCTTCTCATAAAGATGCGCCACGTGTGGTTGTGACAAATGGCATGATGATTCCTAACTATAGCAAGCCAGATGATTGGGAAAAGTTTAATGCCTTAGGAGTAACTCAATACGGACAAATGACTGCTGGTTCGTTCATGTATATTGGTCCGCAAGGTATTGTGCATGGCACTTGTATTACGGTAATGAATGCGGCACGTAAAGTGTCTAAATCGGAAGAAGATAGAATTGGAAAATTATTTGTGACTTGTGGTTTAGGTGGCATGAGCGGTGCTCAACCAAAGGCAGCTAAAATTGCTGGCTTAGTATCTGTTACTGCAGAAATTAATCCAAAAGCAGTTCATACGCGTCATTCGCAAGGTTGGGTTGATGAGG
>CANHPI010000066.1 GCA_947462425.1 Bacteroidota bacterium | reverse complement strand
TTATGGTTAATTGGATATCCTGGTCGACCTAATAATAAACGACCCGTTGGATGTCCTAAAATAGTGGTGTAAGGATTTTCAATTGCTTTTAATAAACGAGTTGTTGCTTTTTCTTCATCCATTTTTAAATTGGCATGAACGGAAGCAACAATGAAGTCAAACGTTTTTAAAATAGCTTCTTCGTAATCTAAATCGCCATTTCCTAAAATATCACTCTCAATACCTTTAAATATTTTAAATGGAAATAATTTTTGGTTCAACTTTTCTATTTCTTGATGTTGCAAAAAAATGGTTTCAGGTTTTAAACCATCAGCATATACAGCTGTTTGAGAGTGGTCACAAATTCCTAAATATTGATAACCTAAATCTTTGCAATAGGTTGCCATTTCTTCTAACGTATTCATACCATCACTATATGTTGAGTGATTATGTAAAATACCCTTTAAATCAGTTAATTCAATTAATTTAGGTAGTTGATTGTTTTTTGCTTTATCTAATTCAAATAAACCTTCACGTATTTCGGGCTCACAATATTGAATGTTTAAATTTGAGTAAATGGATTCTTCCGAATCATATTTTTTTGTTTCTAAAACTTTATAATTTATTCCTTCTAAATGTTCTTTAGTAGAAGACGTCTCTACTAATTTTCTATAAAAAACGTTTCCATTAACTTGAATAAAATTTATAGGAATAGTTTCAGAATAGTATTCATCTACATCAATACTTTCATCGCCCACTAAAATATCTATTTCTTCAATCACCTCGCATCTGCGATACATAGCGCCGGTAAAACTAACTAAGTCTGTTATATTTTTAATTGCATCAATAATGGGTTGCCCAATTTTTTCAGCATAAGCGTAATGAAACCAACCCGTATTTTTGATTTTAAATTCTATGTTTTGAATGATGGTGTTTTGGGTTTTTTCTCCAAAGCCTTTCAATTCAACTAATCTGTTTTCATGACAAGCATATAGTAAATCGGTTACACTTTCTAATTCTAATTCTTGCCAAAGTTGTCTTACTTTTTTTGGACCTAAACCTTTTATACCCAACATTTCAATAACACCGGCTGGTGTTTTTGCAATTAATTCATGAAGTTCTTTAGTAGTTCCGGTGGTTGTAAAATCAATTATTTTTTCGGCTAAACTTTTACTGATGCCTTCAATTTTTGTTAACTCATCAACGGTTTGATTATTTAAATCTAATCGCGTTTTACCCAACTTATAAGCTGCTGAACTAATAGCCTTTATTTTAAATGGATTCTCGTTATGGAGTTCCATTAATTTAGCAGTAATTTCCAAAGCATCCGCTATGTCTTCTGTAGTCATCATAAATAGAGTTCAGCAAATTTTAAATCATAAGGATTGGTAATTTTTATATTTTCAAAATTACCTTCTACTAAATTAATAGTTTCATCCATGCCTTCTAAAACAGTGGCATCGTCTGTGAAAAACGGCGTGAAATTTTGTTCAAATGCTTCCTTAATTTTAGATACCAAAAAACATTGAGGTGTTTGCACAATTTTGTAATCATCCCTGCTAACTGCTTTATTAATTCCGTTTGTTACCATTCTTAAACTTTCGTTAATAGGCGAAATCGGAATAGCATTTCCTTTTTGAGCAGCAGTTTCAAAACATCGTTTGATGGTTTCTACAGATACAAATGGTCTAGCAGCATCATGAATTCCAACGATGTCATTTTTGTTAGTAATGCAGTTCAATCCGTTTTTTACAGAGTGAAATCGTGTTTCCCCGCCAACTACTGTTTGTATATTTTTATCAGGAAAATATTCGGCCAACATAAAATTAGCATCCGTTAAATAATCTTTATGAACGCATACAACAACATTAATGAATTCATCAAATTCCATAAATTTTTCAATGGTATGAATTAAAATAGGTTTCCCTTTTATTTCAATAAATTGTTTTGGAACCGTTGATTGCATTCTTGATCCTGTTCCTCCTGCAACAATAATGATGTTATATTGAGAATTCATAAATAATAGTTTTAAGTTTGTATAATAACTCCATCATTAGTTTTTTTAGACTCCTAATTAATAAATTCTTTGTGTGTTAATTTTTATAGTATGTCAAAATTAACTATTTTGAGCATTAGTTAGGATTCAAAAACGATATACAATTAAGTTCTTTTGATATTAATTTTCTCTTAAAATCAGTTAACTAACATAAAACTGTTTACAATTACATTTTATGTTGGCAAACTTGCCGTTTTTTTTGTTTTAGCTTTGTTTTTAGCCTTAAAACAACTAATTTAATCTATTATTAAATAACATATTAATGAATAGAATTTATACGAAGCTATTTTTAATAGCAGTTTCTTTGGTTGTTACAATAAGTTCAATGGCTCAATTATCAATTACTACCCAAGCTGCTGGATTAAAGTATTTGGGCGATGTTGGAAAAAAAAGTAATGGTAATTACTTTAGTAATTTACGATTGGGCTATGGATTTGGTATTGAATATAGAATAGGAAAGGTTTTAGGAATTGGTATTGATGGCCTATATGGTAAACTAGCCGGCACAGATAACGACAAATCATCTCATTTAAATTTTCAGTCTACGGTAATGGGTGGTGGATTAAACGTCTTTGCTTTTTTTGATAAATTAGGTGAAACTCAAAAAGTTGTTTCTCCTTATGTTCATGCTGGTATTGGTTATATGATGTTTGATGCTTATGGCGATTTAAAAGATAAAAACGGAAAATTGTATAATTATTGGAGTGATGGTTCAATTCGCGATCAAAAAGATGAAGCGGCAAATTTACAAAGTTCAACTATCCTTAAAAGAGATTACACTTATGAAACACAATTAAAAGATTCTGCAAGTAGTTATGCAAGAAGCACATTATTTATTCCTTTAGGTATCGGAGCAAAATTTCAAATTGGTTTTCGGTCTAGTTTGCGAATAGGCATGGTATATAATCTTAGCATGACCGATTACATTGACAATTTTAAAAGTGGTGGAAATGACAGTTGGGCTTCTGCGAGTATAGCTTTAAATATTCATTTTGGTAAAAAACCAAAAGACGCTTACAGTAATGTAGACTTTAGTGATGTTGATAATATGGATAGTGATGAAGATGGCGTAAAGGATTTATTGGACAAATGTTTAGGAACTCCAAAAGGGTTAAAAGTTGATGCAAATGGTTGCCCGGATGATAAAGATAATGATGGCGTATATGATTATATGGATCAGGAATTAACGTCTAAAAAAGGAGCCAATGTAGATGGCAATGGGGTAACTATTGATGAAGCTGCTTTAGCTAAGCGTCAATTAGAATGGGACAGTTTGTCCAATGAAAGAAGCGAAGGATTTAATTCTTCGCCAAGCCTAAGGTATTTAAAAGAAATAGAGGATAAGACTAAAGAGATTAAATCAAAATCAGGAAAAACATCTAAAATACCTGCAGAGTTTATTGAAGCAGATTATAATAAAGATGGAATTATTTCAGCTACAGAAATTACAAAAGCAATAGATGGATTTTTTGATGGAGAAAATTCATTTAATGTTGAAAAGATAAATAAGCTCATTGACTTTTTCTTTGAGCAATAAAATAACCTTATGATTAAACCATTTATTATTTTTTTTAATACAGTATCGGTATTTTTGTTTAGCTTTTTTTTTGGCGACACACCTGTTAGTATTTCAGGAAATTTCCCAAAAAATGTAAAGGCAGAATCGGAATTTACCGCAGAGATAAAAATCAATAAAAGTAATGTTGTAGGTTTTGCAAAATTACAGTTAGAAGTGCCGCAAGGTTTTACTGTGAATGAATTAGATAGTAAAACGGGTAACTTTTCTTTTACGAATAATATAGCTAAAATAATATGGACATCCATGCCAAGTGATTCCGATTTTGTTGTAAAATTTACTATCTCAACAGATGCTTCAGTATCGGGCACCAAAACAATAACTTCAAAGTTTTCATTCGTTAATAATAATAATAAGGAAGTAGTTGAAATGACTCCAGTTGAGATTATGGTTGGAAATGAAACTGCACAATCAGTTGTTGCTGAAAATCAGCCGGCTGTAGAAGCCGTAACTGAAACGACTGTTCCAGCCTTAACAACAAACTCTTCAATCGTAACGCCTTCTTACGAAAACAATACTGAGCCAAGCTCAACTATCTTATGTTCAAGAATTATTTCATCTGGAACAATTGCTAATGAAGTTAACGTAGAGGTGAAAATTAAAAAGGGAAATATTAAAGGATTTGCTAAATTTCAGGAAGTTTTACCAGTTGGATTTAATGCAAAGGTTGGAAAAACAAATGGAAGCTCGTTTTCAGTTTCTGATGGTAAATTAAAATTTGTATGGGTCTCATTGCCCGCTGAAGAAGAATTAGTAGTTTCTTATATATTAGAAAAAGTTGATGTAAGAGTCACAGAAGCAAAATTAGATAACGGAGAATTTTCGTATCTTGAAAACGACCAAAGTAAAAAGATAAAATTGCAAGTAGGTGATATTGGAAATATATTGCAAAGCGAAATAGTTGAAACTGAAACGTTTGTAAAAACACAAACAGTTGTAAAAGAGTCAACAACTTTAGTTGCCACTGCAGATACAACATCAGTTGAGCCTATAAAAACTGAGCAGGTTAATGAAGTAAAAAAAGAATTAGTTGCCAAGAAGGAAGGTAATGTAGTCTATAATGTTCAGATAGGAGCATATAGAAATGCTATAAAGTCAAATATTTTATCAAATATGTATAACATTAGTGAAACTATAAAAAGTGAAATGGCTGATGGTTTTAATAAGTTTATGGTAGGAAATTTTATTGAATATAAAGACGCTCGCTCGCACAGAGAAACTATTAAACAAAAAGGTTGTAGAGATGCCTTTGTAGTTGCATACAATGGAGCAAAAAGAATTACTGTTCAAGAAGCGTTAATGATTACAAGTCAAAAATGGTTTAAATAATTTTAATTTACAATTTTGCTTACAATCCATCAAATGCATAAACAACTAATTTTAATAATTTTTATTTTACTTTGTTTTTTTTCTAAATCTCAAACAGATTCTACTACACAAATTGGTGCTAAACCAATTGCAGAGTCACTTCCAAAGAAAAAAGAAGTTGAAACAAAAAAAACACAACCAGATCCGCCAATTTTAGGAGTTGTGTTTAAACCAAAAATTTCTTTTGGAATTGGAATGCTTTCTTTTCATGGTGATCTATATTCCAAACACTATCAAGCTCCTTGGACTGCAAGGATTGGTTATGATTTAAATATTTCTCAACGTTTATATAAATCTTTGCAACTAAATTTTAATATTTTATTTGGTAAACTAGGAGCGAATGAATGGATTGATAATCGTCAAGAAAATTTTCAATCTGAGATACGATCTGGGGGTTTAAGTTTGATGTATGATTTTGGAAATTTTATACCTGAACAATGCCGAATTCGTCCGTGGGTTTCTGTTGGAATAAATTCATTTGAGTTTTTATCTAAAACAGATTTATTTGATAGATACGGAAATAAATATTTTTATTGGAACGATGGATCCATAAAAAATATAGCTGAGAGTTCGCCAACAGCATCACTAGCAGTAAATATAAATAGAGATTATGTTTATGAAACCGATATTAGAGAACTAAACAAAGATGGATTTGGTAAATACCAGGAGCGCGCATGGGCGTTGCCGGTTGGAGTAGGTGCATTGATGAAAGTAACGGATAGATTTGATTTTAAAATTGGATTTCAGTATTACTTAACAACCACCGATTATATAGATGGTATAACAAATAAAAGTGTTGCTAATAGAAGTGGAACTAAACAACGTGATAATTTTGTTTATACTTCCTTTGCTTTGCAATATGATTTGGTATTAAAGAAAAAATCTAAATCAGATACGTTACCTAAAGATTATTTTGACAATGTAGATTGGTTAGCCATTGATAAGGAAGATTATGATGAAGATGGCGTAAAAGATTTAGTAGATAAATGCCATGGCACGCCTAGCGGTGTAAAAGTGGATGATTTTGGTTGCCCGTTTGATGATGATAAGGATGGAGTTCCTAACCATGCAGATGATGAGTTGGCATCGCCTTTAGGTATTGAAGTTAATATGAAAGGTGTTGCGTTAACTGATGAATATTGGCAAAATTGGTACAACGTGTACATGGATAGTGGTAATGTTGTTAAGACCGAAATTTTAGATAATTTTTATTCTGTTAAAAAAGATAGTAGTTCAGTCAATAAACTTGAACCCTCTAAAAATGAGCTACAATATACTATTGAATTAGTAAGATATACAGGCCCGGTTCCTGATGATGAAATGGCTTATTTATTAAGTATTGGTGATATTAAATCAACAGTATTACCTGATAATTCAACCGTTTTGTATACAGCAGGAACTTATATAGATTTTCAAAATGCCATTAAGCGTAGAGATGAATTTATTGCCGAGGGGATTAAAAGTTCTAGAATTGGTTACTTTAAAAACGGAGATTTTATAGCACTATCTAACGATGAAATTAATAAATTATTAGATTCAAAAAAAGCCGAAACTAACGCTGCTATATCAACCTCAACTGCTATTGGCAAGGAGAATTCTATTTCAATTAATGCAGATGCTCAGGCAAACGAATTTGCAAAAGGAGATATTGTGTATCGTGTGCAGTTGGGTGCCTATAAAAACAGAATTTCTGAGCAAATTTTTAAAAATGCTGGAACTGTGGTAGAACTAAAAACGGATGATAATTATTATCGCTATGCTACAAAAGGATTTAAAACAATTCAAAGTGCTGCAAATGCAAAAGCAGATTTAGTATTAGAAGGTTATGGAGATGCATTTATTACAGCTTATAAAGATGGTAAACGTATTGCGATGAATACTACTAAGGCAACTATGGAGACAAATGAAAAAGAAGATATTAGTAAAATTGCATCATTTAGTTCAATTGATAAATCTTTAGTAAGTTTTAAAATCCAACTTGGAGCGCTCCGTAAATCTAGCTCTAACGATATGGAGGAAAAGACTAAAGATTTACCTGGAATTGAAAAACAAAGCACCGGTTCCGGAATGATTAGATATACCTTAGGTTCTTTTAATGATTATCCCGCAGCTGATAAATACCGTCAGGAATTAGCAGAAAAAGGATTTAGTGAGGCTTTTGTAATTGCTATATTCAAAGGTGAAGTTATTTCAATACAAGAAGCGTTAGAACTGCTAAAATAGAGTGTTATAAATAGAAAAAGTACAGTTATAAAAAACTACTTCAATAAATGTGTTAAAAAATAATACACAATTATTACATTTATTTATTTATTTCTTACGTCACGCTAAACTACCACTCATATAAAATGTTAACTATCACAATGTATTATTAATACATTTACTTTTTTAATTTATTATGAAGAATTTACTTGTTATAACTGCATTGTTGTTTTCAATCAACATTATTGCCCAAATGCCAGGAATGGGTGGCATGGGTAATATGAAAAATATGAAAGATCCAAAAATGGGTAGGGTGTTTGGTAAGGTATTGGACGCTATTACTGGAGCCCCTGTTGAGTATGCCTCTATACAAGTTTTATGGTTTAATAAAGATAGTTTATTAGGCGGAAGTTTGGTGAAAGAGAATGGAGACTTTGCTGTAGATGGCTTACCATCTTTTGGCCAGGTACGAGTTAAAATTAAATTTATTGGTTATAAAGAGTATTTGCAAAAAGTTTATCTAATGCCTCCAGATAAAGTTGATCAGGATTTAGGAGATATAAAATTAGCGGTGGATGATAAATTACTTAAGGAGGTAGAAGTTACTGCCGATAAAAGCGCTGTTGTTTTGGCAATAGATAGAAGGACTTATAACGTAGAAAAAGATTTATCCGTAAAAGGAGGAACTGCCGTTGATGTTATGAAAAATGTACCCGGAGTTACCGTTGATGCTGATGGTAATGCCCAATTAAGAAATCAATCGCCTAATATTTTTGTGGATGGTAGACCAACCAACTTGACTTTACAGCAAATACCAGCCGATCAAATTGAAAGAGTAGAAATTATTACAAATCCTTCTGTTAAGTATGATGCAAATTCTACTGGTGGTATATTAAACATTATTATGAAAAGAAATGCTAAGCCGGGTTATAACGGAATGTTAATGGCTTATATTGGTTCAGGAGACAGATATGGTGGTATGGCAAATTTAAATTTAAAAGGTGGACCATGGAATGTTTCAATGATGTATTCTTATAACCAGGCCATAAATAACAATAATGGTTATACAAACAGAGCTCAGTTGGATACTTCAACTGGAAATGCATTGGGTTATTTTAATCAAAACAATATTTCAAGAATGAGCAACCTTTTTAATTTTGGGAAACTAGGTATTGATTATAATATTAATAATAGAAATACGATTTCTATTAGTGAAATGATTGTTGGCGGGCAATTTAAAACAAATGATAGGCAGGCATATAATGGACAAGATGAAAACAAATCAATATTTATTGAAGGAGATCGTTTAAATGAACAGTCCGCAAAATTTACCAACTACAATACGCAGTTATTATATAAAAAAACATTTCCTAAAGTTGGTAAAGAGCTAACAATCGATTTAAATCATAACTATACTCAATCAAATAATGAATATTTGTTTTCAACGTATGCTCCAACTGTTTTAGGGTTCCAAACAGATACTTCACAATATCAAAAAAATAATGGAAGCACAATAGCTAACCAATTTGTATTTCAAGCAGATTATGTAAATCCCATTTCGGATTCAAAAAAATTTGAGGCTGGTGTAAAATCTTATTACAAATTATCAGATAGCCAAAACAAGACCTTTAATTCTGAGTTTAATCAAGAAAATTATACTAAAGATGATATCATGAGTAATCATTACGTAATTGATGATATGATTAATGCGGCGTATATAAATTATTCTGCTAAAACATTTTGGGATATAGGATATCAGGGCGGTTTACGTTTTGAACAATCTTACTATGCTGGTAACATTGTTGATAAACAACAAAAGTTTTCATACAAGTATCCATCGTCTAGCGATGATATTTTAAAATCTATTTTTCCTGCAATTTATTTTTCTAAAAAATTAAAAAAGAGTCAGGAAGTACAATTAAATTTCTCACGCAAACTTCAGCGCCCTAATTTCTTTCAATTAATGCCGTTTGTGTTGTTTGCCGATAAACAAAACATTAGAATTGGTAATCCTCAGCTAAAACCTGAATTTAAAAATATTGCCGAATTAAACTATAATAAAATATTTAGTAAAGGAAGTTATTTGGGTTCAGGCTATTTTAGATACGAAGAGCAGCCAATAACAGAGGTTGCTTATTCGTCAATTTCAGATCCTACAGTATTAATTAACACAACTGTAAATGGTAAAAATAGTGTAAGGTATGGTATTGAAAATACTTTTAAGTGGACGTTTTTCAAAAATTTAGATGTGACCCTAAATGCTAATGCGTTTTATATATACATCAACGGAACTGTAGTTCAAAGCCAGCCAGATGTTAAAGCAGAAGGTTATGCCTATAACGCAAAAGCAACTTTAGCATATAAATTTCCTAAAAATATTACTCTTCAAGTAAATGGTAATTACGAATCTCCAAAAATATTGTTATTAGGATATGCAAAGCCTATATACTCAATGGATGTATCTTTAAATTATATGATTCAAACAAAATGGATTTTAAATGCAACGTTAAGTGATGCTTTTAATACACGAGTTATGGGAACCCATTATGAAACACCTTATTATGTTCAGGACTTGGCAAGAAGAAGAGAAACAAGATATGTGCGTTTTACAGTTACTTATTTGTTTGGTAAAATGGACGCGTCTATATTTAAACGAGGTAAACAAATGAGAGGTATGGGACAGGAAGGTAACCAAGATGGTTTAGATTTCAGTAAATAAACCTTAAATTCAATTAATTAAAAACATAATATTTTTCATTACATTCGTTACATAAATAAACTATCAATATGATTCAATTAAAATCTTTATTACCATTGGCCTTAGCTTTTGTTGTTGTTAATACTTCAGCACAAACTAATCCAGCAGCAAACAAGTCAACTTCAAATAGTGGTTCTTCTGTTTCTTCTCTTAATTATGAGTCAGCATTAAATGACCCATTTAAAGCGAGAATTTATACTTTAAAAAATGGATTAAAAGTTTATATGAGTGTGTATAAAAATGCGCCTCGTATACAAACTTATATAGCAGTAAAAGCAGGTAGTAAAAACGATCCTTCAACCGCAACTGGATTAGCCCATTACTTAGAACACATGGTGTTTAAGGGAACCGATAAATTTGGAACTTTAGATTTTGCAAAAGAATCTGTTGAAGTTTCAAAAATTGAAAATTTATACGAAACATACCGTCAAACAAAAGATGAAGGGCAACGTAAAAAAATATATCACCAAATAGATAGTATATCAGGTGTAGCAGCAAAATATGCCATTGCTAATGAGTATGATAAAATGCTAGCAGGTATTGGTGGACAAGGAACAAACGCTTACACATCATTTGACCAAACGGTTTATGTAAATGATATTCCATCTAATCAATTAGAGAATTGGTTAACTATAGAAGCAGAGCGTTACCGTAAACCAGTTTTACGTTTATTTCATACTGAATTAGAAGCTGTGTACGAAGAAAAAAACAGAGGTTTAGATAGTGATAACAGTAAGTTGTGGGAAGCTGTTTTTGCCGGTTTATTTGTAAATCATACTTACGGAACGCAAACAACCATTGGGACAATT
>CANHPI010000065.1 GCA_947462425.1 Bacteroidota bacterium | reverse complement strand
ATTTTACTATCTTCAAGGATATTAGTAACAGGGTTTTTTGTTTTATAATAAACATTAATAACTATCTCAGAACCAAGATCAACTAATGGTAACATTTTTTGCAGATCTGTATTTAATTTATCATTAGTGCCAACTACTTTAATTAATTTTCCTCCACAAGTCATCGAAAATTCAACAGACACATAACTATGTATCCAATTATAAGGATATTGGGGTATAATATCACCTATAGTTTTAACATTGACTAATTTATCTTTTTTAATTGCATGCGAATACAATGGATTTAAGTCATAGCTTATATTATTGGTATTTGCGGTAGGATTATAATCTTGTGAAAAACCTAAGTTAACTGAAAACAAAACTATCAATAAAATAAAAATAAATTTTTTCATGCTAAATACTTTTTATGATTTTATAATTTAACTAAAATTGCAATAACTAAATTTAGAGCTAGCTACATACCAAAGTTAATAATAAAAATCACTTTTTGAGACAGTGTAATTTCACTATCTTTCTTTTTTAAGTTATTTAACATTTTATAAAATTAATACAAGGCTTATCGATACTATCTATTTAAAGTTTAATTTATTTTTAGCTAATTTAAGGTCAACATTTTATATTCTTTTTTTCTAAACAAAATACCTAACTTTACCTAATGGCAAGAATTTTAGCAATAGATTACGGAAGCAAACGAGTTGGCTTAGCGGTAACAGATCCTTTACAAATTATTGCATCAGGTTTAACCACAGTTCACAGTAAAGATTTAATTGCTTACTTAGAGGTTTATTTAAATAAAGAAAACGTTGAATGTATTGTAGTTGGAGAACCAAAAACCTTACAAAATGAAGCCTCGGATAGTGCCCGCTATATTGACCCATTTGTAACACATTTAATACGTAAATTTCCAAATATCAAAATTACCCGTTATGATGAGCGCTTTACAACTTCCTTAGCTCATCAAGCGATGTTAATGGGCGGTTTAAAAAAGAAAGCCCGAGCTAATAAAGACACTGTTGACATGGTTAGTGCTACGATTATTTTACAGGATTATTTGAGTTTTATGGATAAATAAACGTTCATAGCAAGAAGCTTATCTAGCAACGATGCAATCTAAAAAAGGCAAGGTAAACTCATTTTTTGAAATTAAAAACCTTATAAAAAACTAAATATAGTGATCTTCTATTGATTGTGATTACTTTGTTATCTGGTAATGACTAGATACAAAAAAGGCTTTGTTAAGTTTAACAAAGCCTTTTTTTATTTATTAATTTTACTAATTATTTATTGATCATTATTTTATAATTAAATGATTTTTGTTCTGTTGTAATAGTTAACTGATAAATACCATTTACAACTTTTGATAAATCAAGAAGCGATTCCATAGCTGTGATATTTTGAGAAATAACTAATTTGCCATTTACATCAAATAAATTAACCTTTGCAGGAAAAATAGGTGCATTTATAACAACAACACCATTTGATGGATTTGGATAAATAGTAAACGACTCTGTCTTTAAAACCTGAATACCTGTACAGGCATCAACCGTTATATTATCTGAAGCCGAATTAGAACAATTATTTGCATCAGTAAACGTATATGTAATGGTATATGTTCCAACACCAACAGTGGCTGGACTAAAAACACCGGCAGTTACGCCGTTACCACTATAAATACCATTTAAAGGACTACCGCCATCTAACGTTACGCTGTTTATAGTTACACATTGTAGGTTAATAGATGCTGTACTTAAAGTAACTACAGGTAAAGTGTTAACCGTTGTGGTTACTACAGATGTTGCTGTACCGCAAGAGTTTGCAACTGTTAAAGTATAATCGCTTGAGGTTGCTCCATTAATAGCAGTGCTTGATACATTTGGTGAAACAATGGTTCCAGCACCTGTCCATGTATAAGTAAAAGGCGCATCGCCCAAAACAGTTGAACCTAGATTTAAAGTTTGACCTGCACATATTGGAGCATTACCAGTAATAGCGGAAATTGATGCAGGAGCGCAAGGAAGTGTACCACCTGTAACAGAACCATCTATGACAACATCATCTATACTAAACGTTCCGCCTGATGCTTCGCTATTCCATCCATAAAAACGGAAAGACGTTGCAGTTGTAAAACTAAATGAAGTAGCAGCTAAATCAACCAAGCTTCCTAAATAGAACGAACTTATATCAGGGACAATAAAAAATTCATTAGTGCCCGCTACAATGATGTTTGTGCCAGAAGTAACAGAAGCTGGCAAATTAGCGTTATAAGCATCTAAACTAGATCTAACAGCGTAACTTTTAACACCTGTTGAAGAACGTTGAAATTTAAACCCAATTGTATTTATGGTTACAGTATAACCATTTATTGGTGTTAATGTTACTTCATAATATTGTGACGGACTAATGGAACCCGTCATACTAGAATAAGTAGTAGCGCCATTTACAGCTCCCGTTGGCCAACCAACAAAAGAAAAACGCCCTCCAGCATTTGGATTTGTGGAAGGAGTGCCTACAGCCACAAAAGAGCCACAAGTTATTCCACTAACAGTAGGGCTTGGTGTGGGATCAGTTGTTCCTGACACTGTTGAAGTTGCTGCAAAATCATACGTTGCAGTAAAGGTTTGAGAATATGCAATAAATGCAGAACATATTAATGCAATAGAAAGTAGTTTTTTTATCATAACTTATTTTTTAGATTACAAATGTAAAAAAAATAAATCCTCAACTGTTAACGAATCATTAACAAAAATAAAGTATCTAATAATCTATACTAATTTGAATTCGCTTTTACCCCTCTTTCTCAGTAAAAATAATATTCAGCCTTTCTAACTCAGAAAGCATTGGCTCGTATATTTCTTTTACAATAGGAATTTGAACACCATATAATTTAAATTTACCGGTTAAGAAATTCTTTATAGAAATTGCTAAGGGCAATCCTACTGTTTTGGCCATCGCCGTGTGTATCTCATCATCACCAACAACCACTAACGAAGAATTTAATTTCTTTTTAGTTCCGTTCAATTCATATTCAAATTGATGCTGCATCACAATCATATCTTTATCACCAGCTTTCAATAACCATTTATCTTCCAATAAATGTTGTAATAACTCGGCAGGAGATGCTTCTTTTAATTGAATAGGTTTATGAGAGAATAATTCTAAATATTCCAATTTAACAATAACCTCAGCATCCATATCAGTTCCCATAAAGGCAACTAATTTTTCTTTTACTGAGCCATTTCCTTTCGGTAAAAAAGATTCTATTAAATCGGTATACGTTAGTGAATTGGCATTTTTAATTTTATAAGTATCATCCGTTAAACCTAATTTTACAAATACATTCCATGCCTTACAATAACCTGGCATTCTTAAAGTGCCACGCAACATCGTATTGGCTTCGTTTAATCCATAAGGTTCTTTATAACCAATACTATCTCTATTAGCATAAGCATCAAATTTACCGTAACCTTCAACTTCTATTGTTTCTGTTTGAGTATAAATACGATTATATGGTATGAATTTTAATTTACCTTCTTCTATAAACTGAGCTGTGCCCTGCCCTGCTAAAATAACATTACGTGGATTCCAACTAAATTTATAACCCCACGGATTATCATTACTTTCGGGCGCAACTAAACCGCCACAAAACGATTTAAAGCTAGTTATTTTTCCACCTTTTTCGTGAATCTCATGAATTACTTTCATTGCCGAAGCATGATCAATACCGGGATCTAAACCACACTCATTTAATAATATCAGATTTTTTTGTTTTGCTTCGGCATCTAAGTCTTTCATATCCTGACTTACGTAACTTGCGGTTGCAATATGTTTTCCTAAACGCACACAATCTCTTGCAACATCACCATGCATAAATGCAGGCAACATGGAAACAACAAAATCTGATTGTTTAATTAGATCTTCTCTTAGTGCAACATTATTCACATCAAATTCAACTGCTATAGCAACCTCTTTATAATTGCTGATTTTAGATTCCACCGCCTTTTTATTTGCATCAGCAATTGTTATATGCCAGGAAAATGTTTTTGCATTCGATAAAAAATAATCGATTAAACTTGATGACGAGCGACCAGCGCCTATTATTAATATTTTGCTCATAAAATAAATTCTGCGCAAAAATAACCTTAAATTTGTTATCAAAACAGATAATATGTTTCAAAAAATTAAAGTTCTATTTTATTTGTTTTTTTATGGACTGTCAGTTCAATCTCAAAACAATACCTTAGTGATTTTTAGCGCTTCCGGCACTCCCTTTTTTTTATCTGTTAATCACAATACTATTAATAAGTTGGTCGATGCTAACATAAAGATTTTTGATTTAACAACCGGCTGGAATTTTATTGAGATAAAAATGCCAGGAGGTGACAAAGAACTCGAATTCAAAGATTCCATTTTATTAAAGAGTAATTCTAAGTTTTTTAATAAAGAATTCACCTATGCTTTAATAGAAAAAGAGGGAAAATTACAACTAAAATTTAAATCAGTTTCAGAACAATCTGGACCTTCTGTACCTCCTGTTCCGGATGCGCCCAAAGAAGTAGTTCCTTTGGAAGATAATAGTATTTATGGCAATTTATATCAAGCAGTAAAAAATAAACCAGTATTTTATACTAATTACGATAAAGAAACCTCAACTTGTAAAGTTGCCTTAACTGATAAAGAAATAAAATATGCTATTAACTTGATGAATAAGGCAAATGATAAGGAAGCTGCCTATCGTTACCTAACGCAGATTATCGATTTAAATTGCTACACCACTATTCAATTAAAAGAATTGCTTGAAACTGCGCCAATTGATATGGATCGTTTAAACTCAGCTAAAAAAGCATATTCACATATTTTAGATCAACAAAACATCAATACACTTTTACCAATATTTAAGTATACTATAATGAAGGAATCTTATACTTCATTTTTAAAAGAGCAAGAAAACATTATTAAACAAAAAAGTTTGCAATGTAAAGAGCCAATTAACGATATTAAATTTGATGGTTTATTCAGTAAAATTAAGAATACAGCCTATGAGAATGAAAAAATAATTATTTCAAAAAAGCTATTGGTTAATGTTTGCTTATCAAGCATTCAAATTAAAAAAATCAGCGAATTATATACACACGATCGCGAAAAACTGGAATTTATGAAATGTGCGTTTAATGTTTTAACTGATAAAGAAAATACAAAAACATTAGCAGACGAATTTCAATATAACGGAACAAAAGACGAATTTTTAAAATACATTTCTAAATAATATGAACTCTAAAAAACTAATAACAATAGGATTACTTGGCGCCATGGCTGTATCCTTAGGAGCCTTGGGTGCACACTTTTTAAAAGGTAAATTATCTACCGGGTTAATTACTCCCGAACAATTAAATGGATTTGATACAGCAGTTAAATACCAAATGTATCACGTATTAGCAATGCTAGCCTTGTTTTTATTTTCAAAACACAATCCTCATAAATACTTTAATTGGGCCTTTAATAGTTTTTTAATTGGCATTGTGTTTTTTTCAGGTTCTCTTTATTTTTTATGCACGCGAAATTTGTTTGGTGCAGATTGGTTAAAAGTATTAGGACCAATAACACCTATTGGCGGTTTGTTTTTTGTTGCCGGATGGATTTTTATTGCCTTAGTTGGATTAAAAAAAGAATCTAACCAATGAATTTAAGCGGTGAATTAATTGCAATTCTAACAACTCTTTGTTGGAGTTTAGGTATTTTCCCTTTTACCGAAGCATCAAAGCGTATTGGTGTTGCTCCAATTAATCAGTATCGTTTATTGTTAGCATGGCTAATAATTTCTGTAATTTTATTTTTTTGGAATGATTTAACTATTATTGAATTATTTACAACTCCACAACCGCATCACTATGTTTTTTTAGGTTTATCAGGCATCATAGGTTTCTCTATTGGAGATTATTGCAGTTTTACGTCTTTTAAATTATTGGGTCCAAAATTAGGTAGCTTGTATACAACTTTTGCTCCAGGAGCCGCCTTATTAATTGGATACATTGCATTAAATGAAAGTGTAAACCTTATTGGGATTTTAGGCATGTTGATTACTGTTTCGGGTGTTATTTGGTTAACCTTATCAAAAAAAGATTCGACTGCTGCTTTAAAAATTGGTTATACCAGAGATAAAAAAGGTATTGTTTATGGTATTATTGGAGCATTATGTCAAGGCACGGGTTTAGTTCTATCTAAATACGGTATGGATTATTATTCAGATAAATTACCAACCATGCATGCCGTTTGGATTCGTTTATTATTTGCATTTTCAGCAGCCTTTATCGTTTCAATTTTTGCTGGAAAATTAAGATTAAACAGTAAGCCTATCCTGACAAATGAAAAAAACAATTTACCATTTATGTTTTTGGGCACATTATTAGGTCCGGTATTGGGAGTAACACTCTCTTTATTTGCAATACAAAAATTAGAAGTGGCTGTAGCCCAAACCATATTTGCTTTATTACCATTATTTGTATTACCAATAAGCCTAATTGTATACAAAGAAAAAATTACCATACACTCTATCTTTGCCTGTGTAATTTCACTGGGCGGTGTTTTATTATTAATTTGGAGAAATAGGTTTTAACTTTACTTTTTGGTTTTTTTTTGTATTTTTATAATTTAACTTCATATTACTTAAATTGCAACTATAACAAATAGCTATAAAAATGAAAAGACTTTATATTATTATTTTATTTTTTATTTCTCTAAGTTTTTATTCTCAGAGAGGAAAAGATGGAGCTACCACTATTTCAACTACAAACAATATTGTTAATGCTTACACCTCTTTAACTAATAGTGCGCTTGTTAACACAACAACTTTATCAGTTACAAATTCAGGTTCATTTAATGTAGGAGATTTAATTTTTATCATACAAATGCAAGGTGCAAGTGTAAATGCATATAACGGAAGCACTACACCACCCTGGTACGATCCAAATTCAGCTTTACCGGCAGACACATCATTTGGTAGAATTACTAATTATAATAATTGTGGTAATTATGAATTTGCTCAAGTAAATGCTATTCCTAATTCAACATCGATAGTTATTGATTGTGGCTTAAAAAACAATTATGATGTAATTAAAAATATCACTATTTCAACTGGTGCTATTAATTTAAATGGAAATGTGCAAGTTGTAAAAGTTCCACGCTACTCATCACTTACAATAAATAGTGGAGGCTCTATTACTTGCCCTCAATGGAACGGAACCACTGGTGGAATAGTTGTTTTAGAGGTTGAAAATAATACAATTATAAATTCTGCGGGTTCTATAAATGTAACTGGCAAAGGATTTAGAGGTGGCGCCATTATTAATCAATCATTAAGTTATATTGGGGGAGGAGATAAATTTGGCTCAACAAAATCTGCCGAAGGTGGCTATAAGGGTGAATCGATTGCTGGAGATACCAATACATACAAATTATACGCTTCGGTATTTGCTAGAGGCGCGGTTGCAAATGGTGGTGGTGGTGGCTGTACCCATAATGCTGGTGGCGGTGGAGGTGCAAATGCTGGTAATGTTTTAAATTATAATGGAAGAGGAAATCCGGTGGCTGGTTATAATACTATTTGGAATTTAGAAAGTTTAAATTTTTCCAGCAATACATCTTCAGGAGGAGGACGAGGTGGTTATTCATATTCTTCAAATAATTCAAATATCAATACTACTGCTCCCGGAACTTTCAACACAACAACTAATTCTTGGGGGGCAGATTGGAGAAGAAATGTAGGGGGATTTGGAGGTAGACCTTTAAACTATACACTTGGAAAATTATTTGCAGGTGGAGGAGGCGGTGCTGGACATGGAAACGATATTAAAACAGGTGCTGGTGGTAATGGAGGCGGAATGGTTTTTTTAGTTTGTTATGGAAATGTTAGTGGCTCAGGAACAATTTTAGCCGATGGAAATAGTGGGGCAAATACTCTATCTAGTTGTTCTACAAATGATGGTGCAGGCGGCGGCGGCGGCGGCGGCTCTATTATTTTAAATGCAAATGGTACTATTAATTTAACGGCAGTTAGTGCACTTTCTGCAAATGGTGGAAACGGGGGGAATGTTAACTTTAACTGTGTACTAACAAATAATACAGCCTATGGACCTGGTGCTGGAGGAGGTGGTGGTTATGTAGCTTCCACTGGAACAATTCCAAATAACTCAATTCTAGGCGGCAATAATGGAATAATAACAGGAAATTCTAGTAATATTGTTGCAGGATTTCCTCCTAACGGAGCAACAAAAGGTGGTGCTGGGGGCACAGGATCGCTGAATGCTTATACTTTAACAACGTCGGCTAGTCAAACACTTTGCACTAATCAAACTTTTACTGTAACGGCTTCTTCTACAGAGCCAGGTACGTCTATTAGTTGGTACAACGCTGCGATTGGAGGTTCTGCAATTGCTGCAGGTTCAACATACTCGGGATCTTATCCTTCTGCTGGCACCTATACTTTATTTGCTGCTGCTTGCACTGGAACATATAGGCAACCAATTATTATTACTGTAACATCAGGACTGAACTTATCTATTAACAGTCCAACAATTTGTGCAGGACAAAATGTAACATTAACTGCTAGTGGTGCTACAACATATACATGGAATACTGGGCCAACTACTAGTTCAATTTCTGTAGCACCTGCCGCCACAACTATTTACACTTTAAATGGTACTAGTGGACTATGTACTGGAACTCAAACTACACAAGTTTCGGTTACTACTGCGCCAATTATTTCTGTCGCTAATACAACCATTTGTGCAGGAAGTACTACTACATTAACGGCAAGTGGTGCCAATAGTTATACATGGGCAACTGGGGGACAAACAACGTCAAGCATCGTTGTTACTCCAACAATAAACACAAGTTACACCATTACAGGAGCTACTGGTACTTGCACAAACTCAACAACAGCAACTATTAACGTATCATCTACACCTACTCTTTCGGCTAGTTCTAAAACAATTTGTGCAGGACAAGTTGCTACATTTACGGTTAGCGGTGCATCGAGCTATACATGGAATCCAGGGAATGTAATTGGAAGTACTTATACAACAAGTCCTACATCATCAGGAACAGTTTCCGTTATTGGTGCCAATGGAACTTGCACTGCTCAGCTAACGCCTTCAATAACTGTAACACCTAATCCCACAATAACAGCAAGCAACCAAACAATTTGTCCTACTCAAACAGTTATATTAACTGCAAGTGGTGCAACAACTTACTCATGGAATTCAGGTCCTACAACAAGTACAATATCTGTTTCACCTGGCTCTTCAACTATTTATACAGTTATTGGAACATCTTCCTTATGTACTAATTCTCAAACAGTAAGTGTAAATATTGCTTCTCCACCTTCAGTTTCTGTTACTAGCTCAAGTATTTGTTCTGGAACTTCAGCAACTTTAATTGCAAGTGGTGCAACAAATTATACTTGGTCACCGAACGGTCAAACAAGTGCAACGATTGTAGTTACTCCTACTGCAAATACAACTTACACAATTTTAGGATCTGATGGAACTTGTACAAATACAGCAACGGCAACCGTTAGTATTACTTCAACTCCAACATTAATTGTAAATTCTGTAACTATTTGTCCTGCGCAAACCGCTACATTAACAGTTACCGGAGCCGCAAATTACACATGGAATCCGGGTAATTTTACTGGAAGCACATACACAATCAGCCCTCTGTCAAACACAGTTGTTTCTGTAATTGGTGCAACCGGAACTTGTACTTCTTCTGCAACTGCAAGTATTACTATTGGAACAGGAATTTCAATTTCTGTAAACAATCCAACAATTTGCGCAGGACAAACTGCTTCTTTAATTGCCAGTGGCGCAACTTCATATACATGGAATACAGGACCAAATACAAATACTTTAAATATAACACCTGTTAATACAACTACTTATGCTGTTTCAGGAACAAGCGGTGCTTGTAGCGGAAGCAATACTGCTACTATAACGGTTGTTTCAGTGCCTTCAATTTCTGTTACTAATGCGAGTATCTGTTCAGGAAGTTCGGCAACATTAACGGCCAGTGGTACAAATAATTATACATGGACTCCAAACGGACAAACAACTACAAGTATTATTGAAAATCCAAGCACCACAACTATTTATACCATCACTGGTTCAAATGGTATTTGTACAAATACAACTACGGCAACCGTTAGTGTTACATCTACCCCCACTTTAGTTGTTGCATCATCAACTATTTGTCCGGGACAAACCGCCACATTAACTGCAAGTGGTGCCAACACTTTTACTTGGAATCCAGGTAATATTTCAGGAAATACATTCACCATTAGCCCATCAAGTAATACTGTAATAACCATTGATGGTGCAAATGGAACTTGTACAAGTTCAACAACGGCAACAATCACCATTGGATCCGGACTTTCAATCACAGTTAATAGTGCTACAATTTGTGCTGGAGAAACTACTATACTAACCGCTAATGGCGCAACAAGTTATACTTGGAATACTGGTCAAAATACAAACACACTTAGTGTATCACCAAATAATACAACTATTTATACTGTATCTGGAACCAATGGAACTTGCACAGGAAGTAATACAGCCGTTGTATCAATTGCCCCAACACCAGCAATAGTAATTGGCACTAACTCTATTACTCTATGTGCTGGACAGTCCACAACATTAACGGCGAGCGGTGCAACTAATTATACATGGGTTCCAGGTAACTTCTCGGGCTCAAGTGCAATAGTAACGCCTACTATAAATACAACTTATACAGTTTTTGGTTCCAATGGAACTTGTACAAATTCGGCTATATCAACTGTTAATTT
>CANHPI010000064.1 GCA_947462425.1 Bacteroidota bacterium | reverse complement strand
GATTTTACCTCTACAGAACTAATTGTATAAAGTAATAATTCAATTACATCGGGCCTCACATGAAACTTTCCTTCTAACATCCAGCCATTTGATGTTCTTTCAACTAATACATGTTTGCCTTCTTTATCTGCTAAAAATATTTTATCGATAGATGCGGTGTCTTTATACTTAAAATCACTTGCGTCTTTATCAATAGTGGATGTTTTGTTCTTATTTTTATAAATATAAATGGAGAAGCCAGCCAATGCAATTAAAATCGTGATAATGATTATTGATGATTTTTTCATTGTAGATGTACTATTTTGATGTTAATTACTGTATTTTTTCTTACGGATATAATATTGAATTAATCCAAAACACATAATGATTAATAATGGTAGACCAACGTTTATTAATTTCCATTTTGTTAATTGTGTCGTAATTTTCTTTTTATCTAATAACCGTAATTTAACTTCACGAGATCTAAGTTTTATTAAACCTTCGTCATCTAATAAATAATTTACACAATTTAATAAAAACGTTTTATTAGCAAATTGTTGTTTTGTATAAATATCATAACCGGTAGGGTAAACCATACCTGTTCCTCTTTGATATTCATTTTTAGCAATATCACCATCGGCTACAATAATCATTTTTGTTGGTTTACTTTTTCCGACGAAATCAAATATGGTATCTGTTAAAATTTTATTAGTAATTCTGTTTTTATAATTCGATTCAAACTTACCTTCTAACAAACAAGCTACATTTTGAAATGAATTATTATATTGATTTTCTTGTGGTTTTAGTTTAACCATTGCTGCTAAAATGCGAACAGGTGTTGGTTGTGTTTTTGTGTATTTTGAAGTTTGAAGTAAAATTGTTTTAGTAACATCTTCGGAAAAAACAGTATCTAAGGTTCCAATATATTCTGTGCGAATTAAATCTAAATTTTTTACAATGGGATGCGAAGAGGATGGTAAAATTAAAGGATAGTAATTCCAATAGAATGGTTTAAAGTCTGGTTGTCCTTGCTTAAATCCAACATTTACAGGCACTTGTGCCGATTGTAAATCCTGAACTAAAACCGGATTTAATCTTACACCATATTTAAATAAGATGTCATCTAAATTTAATTCATTTCTAAATCCAAGAGAATAGCCTCTCGTTGTTAATGTATCTCTGTTTACATAAACAGGATCAATAAGCCATAATGCTTTGCCACCATGCATGATAAATTGATCGATAATAAATTTATCTTTTTCATCAAACATCGAATCTGGTTGGGCAATAATAATTGCATCAGCACCTTTTAAGGCATATAACTTATGATTAATATTTACTCGTGCTACATTATAATATTCAGATAAAGAGCGCATAAAATCAGCACCACGAATTGTGTCTAATTCATCATGACCTTCAATAAATAATACTTCAGGTTTTTTGAATAAGGTTGTTTTTTGAATAGCATTTGTTAAACCATATTCTAATTCTTGAACAGAATTATTTATACTTTGTTCTACTTCAAAGCCAAGCTGTCGTTTAAAAATTTGCCATACACACTCCTTACCTTTATAAGTTATAATTGCCCCTGGCCAAACAAAAGTTTCAGATACTTTTTGAGTGCTTCTATCCACAATTTGTTCGGGCATGAGCCCTTTATCATATAATTGTTTTTCTAATTTATCGGTTTCTTCTTTATTTGGATTATCTAAAGGATTTATTAATTCGTATTCTAAATTATTATTAGAATAGGCTCTAAATTCATCTAATATTTCTTTGGTTTCGTTTTTTAAACGCGTAAAATTTGGATTAAAATCGCCTTGCAGATATACTTTAATATAAACAACATCATCTAAACTTTTTAATAATTTTTTAGTTGATTCAGAAAGTGTATACCGTTTTTCGGTTGTTAAATCAAAGCGTTTAAACAAAAAAGACCCAATAAAATTTAGTAATATTAAAATAGCAAGTACAACCAAAACCATGGCTATATCTTTGTTTTTACGTGTAGATTTTTTTTGATTCATATTACCACTTTCTACTTTCTAAAACGAGTTTTGATAATAAATTGAACAATGAAATGATACTAATGAAGTAGATAACATCTCGTGTATCGATTACTCCACGACTCATACTAATGTAATGTTCATTCATCCCAAACCCTTTTACTAAAGCATCATATTTGCCAAATAAACCTGATGCCGAAATAAAATCAAATCCAATATACGTTATAAAGCAAAGCAGCAGAGCCATAATAAATGCAATCACTTGATTTTCTGATATGGCAGATGCAAATGTACCAACAGCAACAAAGCCGGCTCCTAAAAATAATAAACCGAAATAAGAACCCCACATGCCGCCAGTATCAATATTGCCTTTTGGGTAACCTAATTGATGAACCGAGTAATAATAAATCAAAGTTGGTAATAACGACACAATAACTAAAATTACACCTGCAAAATATTTTGCTAAAACAATTTGAAGTTCGGTTAATGGGCGAGTTAACAATAATTCAATAGTGCCTGTTTTCTTTTCTTCCGAAAAACTTCGCATAGTGATTGCCGGTATTAAAAATAAATAAACCCATGGCGCCAAAATAAATAAGGGATCAATATTTGAAAAACCATTTTCTAAAACATTAGACCCAGCGCTTGCTGTTGGAACTAGCCACATAAATGTGCCAATTCCTGTAATAAAAACACCAATAGCAATGTAGCCAATCAGTGAACTTAAAAAACTTCGTATTTCTTTAATTAATAAGGTAATCATACAGAATTCAAAAATAACAATAGATTTTATAATATGCTACCTATTGTTATCCCAAACACAAAAATTAGCTTATTTTTACATTTTTACGGTTAAGTTGTGTTTAAAATCTTTTTTTTATTAAAAAAATCAGTTTTTGTGCTGGCAGCACTTTTTTTGTCATGCCATTTATTTTCACAAAATTTTATTAAGGGTATTGTTGTTGATAGTTCGCGCAATGGTTTCCCGTTTGTAAATATTGCCTTATTAAATTCATTAGATAGTTCAAATATAAAAGGTACAATAACTGACGAATTAGGAAATTATGAGTTTATAAATTTAAAATCTGGTAATTACAAATTAAAGTTTTTTGCTGTAGGTTATTCAGAAGTGTTTAGTGAAGAATTTATTGCAGATAGTTTAACAAAAAAAATTGTGCCTGATATTACATTGAAAAGCAATGGCATTAACTTGAATGAAGTATCTGTTATTTCAATAAAAAAGACAGTAGAGTTTAAAAATGGGATGATTGTTTTGAATGTTGAAAATAGCATTATGGCTGCAGGCAATACTGTTATTGATGTTTTAAAAAGAATTCCAGGTGTAACAGTGGATAATAAAAATAACATCTCTATTTCAGGAAAAAAAGGTGTTCGTATAATGTTGGATGGAAGGATGCAGCAATTATCTTTAGAACAAACAATAGCAGCACTAAGCGCTATGCCAGCAGATTTAGTGTCTAAAATTGAGGTGATGAAAAATCCACCAGTAAAGTATGATGCAGAAGGAAATGCTGGAATCATAAATATTGTATCTAAAAAACAAAACACAAAAGGATATAGTGGAAGTGTAAATTATAATCCAGGTATGGGTCAACGCTTTGGAAATTCCTTGAACGCTTCACTCAACATTAAATCAAACAAGTTAACGGTTTATACTAATTTAAACGGAATGTATAAAACCTTTTTTGACAGATATGATTTTACAAAAAATGTTGATTACCAAAATAATACAACTATTTTTAATCAAACTGGTGTGCATGAAAATTTACGTAAGTTTTTAAGTGGAAAAATTGGAGCTGATTACAATTTAACTAAAAAAACAACAGTTGGATTTTTGGTATCAAGTTCTATAAATGATGCAAATCCTACTGAGCATGGTTACACATCAATTAATGGTTATAATGATACAGGTTTTGATCGTTATAATTATACATCTGATGAAAAAACAATTTGGACAAACCCTAACTTTAATTTTAATGCTGAACATAATTTTGATACACTAGGAACTGTTTTAAATGCATCCATTGATTATACTGGTTTTAAAAACATATCTGATAGAAAAAGCCAATCTCAATTTTTTAAAAATGATAACTCTTATGCAAAATCGCCCTTGGGTTATGACACAAAAAATAAATCTAATGTTTCAATTTTTACACAAAAATTAGATTTTAAAAAAAATATTTCGTCTTCTTGGGTAATTGAAATTGGAGCAAAAGCAACTTTTGTAAAAAATATAACAGATTTTGTTTTTGAAAGAAGAGATACCATTTCCGGTATTTATAAAAGTGATGCTGACTATACAAATACATATCATTATAACGAAACCTTAATCGCAAGTTATTTAAATTTTAGAAAGCAATTTAAAAAAGGAAGTTTAGGATTTGGTGTAAGGACTGAAAACACCAAAATTACTGGGAAAAATATAACCAACGGTTCTTTGTTAACTAAAGATTATTTAAATTTTTTTCCAAATCTTTCATTTGATTACGAGTTAACTAAAAAACAAAATTTGCAGTTCAATTATAATCGCAGATTAGACAGACCTGATTATTCGCAATTAAACCCTTATAAACGTTTTGAGGATCAATATTTTTCTCAAATCGGTAATCCTAATTTAAATCCTCAATACAGCGATAATTTTGACTTCTCACACACTTATAACCAATGGCTAACTAATAGTGTTGGCTATGCTTATTATACACAAATTATTACTGGAGTTACATTGCAAAACGATAGCACAAAGCAATCACTTCAAACGCAAATAAATTTATCAAATGGTAATTATGTATACTATAATTTATTTATTCAAAAGCAATTAAAACAATGGTATTCGTTTGAATTTTCGGGTAATATTTACTTTAGTAATTTTAATGGAAGTTTAAATTCAGGAGTTATTAAAACAACTAATGTAGCTTATAATTTATATCTCAATAACGATTTAGTTTTACCTAAAAACATTAAATTACAACTAACAGGCCGCTTTGATGGTCCAAATACATTTGCTACAACTTATATGAAAGCTAGAGGTAGTTTGGATTTTGGAGTAAAAAAAACGTTTTATAAAAATCAATTTAGTTTGATGTTCCAATTTTTAGATATGCTTTACACTGATATTGATAGAAGTGACTATAAATTTGAAAATCAATATTATTCTTATAATTCAAAAGATGATACCCGAAGATTTAGATTAACTTTGAATTTTAAATTTGGTAAAACAAATATAAAAATCAAGGAAAAATTAAGTAACGAACAAGAAACAGGACGATTGAAAAAAGATTAAACATGAAAAGTATTGCCACTATTATTTCTTATCTATTTCATCCTTTATTAATGGCAACTTATGGTTGCCTTATAGTTTTTTTTGGTTTAACAAATACAATCTATTTTTTATTTACACCTTTAAAATTAAAACTCATTTTAACATTAGTCATATTTTCTTTTACGTTTTTATTGCCAGTTTTAAACTTATTAATATTACATAAGTTTAATTTTGTGTCGTCTTTAAAAATTGACAAACAAAGCGAACGCACGTTTCCTTTAATTATAACAGCTTTGTGTTATTTTGGATTGTTTTATATGCTTTTTGATTTTAATATTTGGCCCGCTATAAAACTATTTATTTTGGGTGGAGGAATTTGTATTTTAATTACTGCGGTTATTAATATTTGGTGGAAAATTAGTGCGCATATGATTGGTATTGGTGGTTTATTAGGCGTTTTAATTGCTATTTGTTATTTTATGCAGATACAAATCTTAAGTGTTATTTCAATTTGTATAGTGTTGGCTGGTTGCATTGCTTTTGCTCGTTTATTTTTAAAATCACATACAGCTGGGCAGGTTTATGTTGGATTTATTTTAGGGTTTCTTCTGCAATTTTCTTTATTTTTCTTAGCACAAAGGCTTACATTTGTATAGTCACAAAAAAATGATGAATTTAATAACGGGAGCAACAGGATTAGTAGGTGCACATGTTGCATTACAGCTATTAAAACAAAATAAGGGGGTTGTTGCTATTAAGCGAAGTACAAGTGATGTATTAAAAACTAAAAAGTTATTTTCTTATTACACTTCTGATTCTGAAAATTTATTTAATAAAATAAAATGGATTGATGCAGATGTAACTGAAATCTATTCATTATTAGATGCATTAGATGGAATTGAAACCGTTTATCATTGTGCAGGTTTTGTTTCGTTTAACTCAAAAGATAATAAGCAAATGCATCTTATAAATGCAGAAGGAACGGCAAATGTGGTGAATGCTTGCTTAGAAAAAAATATCAAAGCTTTGTGTCATGTAAGTTCAATTGCAACTCTGCAAAATCCTGATATTACTAAAAATATTGATGAATCTGTTTATTGGAAATCTTCACCAACTTCGAGTGATTATGCTATTAGTAAATATAACGGTGAACGTGATGTTTGGCGAGGAATTGAAGAAGGCTTAAACGTAGTAATTGTAAATCCAGGTATTATTTTAGGGCCAGGTTTTTGGAATCAAAGTTCTGGTAGATTATTTGAAACGTGTTACAACGGAAATCCTTTTTACACGAAAGGCTCAAGCGCAACAATTGATGCAAAAGATGTTGCAGATTGTATGATTCAGTTAACAGAAAATAAGCATTTCAATAAAAGGTTTGTGTTAATTGAAAATAACTATTCTTTTAAAGTTTTATTTTCGCTAATTCATAAAAACTTAGGTAAAAAGGAACCAAGTTTTGAAGCCGGAAAGGTAGTATTAACGTTTGGAAAATGGTTTGATAGTTTGAGATGCTTTATTTTAGGGAAAGAGCAACTGATTACCAAAGAAACAGTAACTTCAGCTTTAGACCAAAACACCTATAATAATAAAAGAGTTAAAGAAGCAATTAATTTTGAATTTATTGCTTTGGCTGATACGGTAAAATTTGTTACTAAAGCTTATTTAAATGATTTAAAAAAATAAATAGATGTCAAAATACATTTTTATAATGATTACCATTGGCTTTGCGGCGCTAGTATTAAGTACATCTAAAATTAGTGGTAATGACACTATTAACGAGAATAATAAAAAATTAATTGATTCGAGAGTTAATTTTCAGAATCCAAAAGTAATTACTTATTTGCCACCTCCACCAGATTCAATTTCTGAGATTTCTATAAATCTAGTGGGGGATTTAATGTGCCATTTACCTCAAACCAATAATGCAAAACTAAACAATGGAGAGTATGATTTTAATCCTAGTTTTGAATATATAAAACCCTATTTGCAAGATGCAGACATTACGATAGGTAATTTAGAAACTACTTTTGCCGGCACCAATCAACCTTATGCGGGTTACCCTGCTTTTAATTCGCCAGACGCTTATTGCACAGCATTAAAAAATGCAGGTTTTGATTTTTTAGTTACGGCAAATAATCATAGTATGGATACACGAGAAGCCGGTTTATTGAGAACAATTGAAGTAATTAAAAAACATAATTTAGGATATGCCGGAACCTATTTAAATCAGCGAGATCACGATTCTATAAGGATAATAACTATTAAAGATATTAAATTAGCTATTTTAAACTATACATATGGTACAAATGGCGCCTATCCAATTTCTAATCATAAATACATGCTCAATGTTATTGATTCTGCCGGAATTATCACTGCTGTAAAACAAGCAAAATCACAAGGAGCAGACATTGTTTTAGTGTTTTATCATATGGGCTTAGAGAATATCACAGAACCTACAAAATCACAAAATGATGCAGTGCGTTTTGCATTAGATGCTGGGGCTGCTCTAGTAATTGGGGCGCATCCGCATGTGATTGGTCAAACAAAAAAAATGTATTCGCAAACTATCAATGATTCAGTGTTTGTGGCATATTCATTAGGTAATTTTTTATCAAATCAATATTGGAGATACACTGATGCCGGCGTTATTTTGAAATTGAAAATCGAAAAAAATTACACTAAGAATAAAACATCATTTAAAGAAGCAAATTTTTTACCTACATGGGTTTATAGAGGTGATGGAGCAAAAAAAATGCATATTTTATTTCCGGCTCAGTGGGGAAATGATACAGTAAAATTACCTGCATTTTTAACAACTACTCATCAACAAAAAATGGTGGAAGCATTTGAGGACACAAAAAAAATCCTTACAAATAACAACCCACAGTTATTGCTGTATTCTTTAAAATAGTGATTTATTTCATAAAACTGAAAAAAATTGTGTTTTTTTTTGGTTTGATAATAGAAAACAGTACTTTAGTATATTATAAACCGAGATATTTTTTTAGAAGAATTTTATGCATATAGCAATTGCCGGTAACATCGGTTCAGGAAAAACAACATTAACATCATTACTTGCCAAGCATTACAAGTGGACACCTCATTATGAGGACGCTGATGATAATCCTTATTTAAATGATTTTTACGATGATATGCAACGCTGGTCATTTAATTTACAAGTATATTTTTTAAATTCTCGCTTTGGTCAGGTTCAAGAAATTAGACAAGGCAAACAAAAAGTTGTTCAGGATAGAACTATTTACGAGGATGCATACATTTTTGCACCAAATTTGCATGCAATGGGTTTAATGACAACTCGCGATTATGAAAACTATTTTAATTTATTTAAATTAATGGATAGTTTAGTAAAAGCACCTGATTTAATAATTTACTTAAGGGCTTCTGTTCCTACTTTAGTAAAACAAATACAAAAGCGTGGTAGAGATTATGAAAACTCAATACGTTTGGACTATTTAAAAAGATTGAATGAAAGATATGAAGCTTGGATTACTACTTACGAAGGTGGTAAATTGTTAATTGTTGATATTGATGAAATAAATTTTTCTGAAAGTAAAGAAGACCTAGGAAAAGTTATTAGAATGATAGATGCAGAAGTAAATGGTTTATTTAAATAATAGATATTGAGTAATAATTTACATAATGAAAAAGAATTTGTTCGAGAGCAATATGAACAAATGATACTTGCCCATCAGCAAGATGAAACTATTTTGGTTTCTCATTATGGTGAATTATCTCAAAGCGTTATATCTAACCTAGAAGGAAGTGTTGAGCAGAAAATAACATCGTTAGACATTTCAAAAGGACCCATAAAAAAGATATTTTTCATAAGTGTTGAAACACTTCAAAATATGCTTTTACATGGTCAAAAAAATAATGAAGGCGAACAACATAATTTTTTTATTTTAGTTAAAAACGGAGTTAAATTAAAAGTAATTTCTTCAAATTTAGTTGCAAATACATCTATCCCTTCTTTAGAAAAACAAATAAATACCATTAATTCTTTTGATGATGAAAAGGAGTTAAAAGCTTATTATCTTGAACATTTAGAGAATAATACCATGAGCGAAAAAGGTGGAGCAGGACTAGGATTTATTACAATTGGTATGAAAAGTGGTAATAAATTACAAGTTGAATTTCAAAAAATAAATGATCAGTTTTCTTTATTTACATTAACTTCCGCTGTTGATTTAGGCTAGTCTTTTTACTGTATATTCTCCTTCAGTTCCTTCAATTAAGTTTAGTCCACTTTTTTTATTTCTTCCAAGCAATCCAAATTCATTTTCTATTCCTAAAAATTGTGCTCCGTTATAGGTAGCAGCAGTAAGTAAGGGTTCAATTGAAATATCTGGCTGGTATTTTAGGATAGTATTAATTTCTTCAATAATTGATAACTGACTATTACTTGCCAAACTATCAGTGCCCAATGTTAAAGTACAACCATTAGCAGTTAATAAAGAAATATTAGGCAATGTGTTTTCAATATATAAATTAGCATTTGGGCATAAACACCAAAATAATTGCTGATGTATTTTTTTTACAGTTTCAATATCATTTTTATTGCTAAAAGTATTATGCACTAATAATGTATTTACTTTATTATTAAGTGAAGTGATTATAGTTTGCAAACTACTTTTACCGGTAGCATTAAAATAATCTATTGGTAAACCTATTGTTTCATATAATCTCAAATAATCCCCTGTTTTATATTTAAAAAACTTACTTTCAGCTTCACTTTCCTGATTATGAATAGAAGTTGGTTTTTGTTCTGCTTTACAGTAATCAGTAATTTGTTTTATGAGTTCTAATGAAGCACTATATGGCGCATGTGGTGCCAAAGAGTTTGATAGATTATTATTTTTATAAATTGAAACTAAATTTAATCCTTCATTAAAAACCAAATCTGCTCTGAGCGGATTTAAAGCAATTAACTCAATAAACGTATGGTAATATATTGACGATTGTTTTTTTATAGAGATAGAATTACTGGTATTGCTAATGTCACCAACAGCAACAATACCTTGCCTTTGCATTTCTTTATCAGCTTGCAACATTTCCTCTATTTGCAATTCAAGAGATAATTCGTTTCGATGTTTTATAACGCCTAATCCAAAATTAACAATACCTGTATGTTGTTCAATAGTATTTTTTAAGTGACTTAATTCTAAATGACAATGTGTATTTATAAAACCTGGGCAAATAATGCCGTTCATATGCTCTATAAAACTTGGTTCAACCTTATCTGTGGTTGTAAGGTCATGAATTGCGCCATTATCTGTCAATACAATAATTGTATTGTTAGGCAAAAATTCTTTGCCGGAAAAAATACGGTTGGCAGTTATGTAGCGCATGCTCAAATTTAAGAACTTATTCATCGAAAATCATGTGTCTTTTTCAGTATTAATAGATAACTTTGCAAAATACCATGTCAACAAAAAAAGATATACGCGCCTTAACTGAATTAGAAATTATAGACATCCTAAAAGAAAAAGGAGAAGCTAAATTTCGGGCAAAACAAATTTATGAATGGCTTTGGCAAAAAACTGCTCATAGTTTTAATGACATGTCAAATTTATCAAAACCACTAAGAGATTGGTTAAGCGATAACTTTGTAATTAATGCTGT